>JBMFPL010000064.1:0-12400 GCA_049969115.1 Bryobacteraceae bacterium
TCTGTCCTGCCTCAGTTCGAAATGGAGAAAGCGTTCTCCCGTTAAGATAGCGGAGGGAACGCATGAAGAAGCAACGGAGGCGCCACACTGCGGAAGAGAAGGTCGCCATCCTGAGGCGGCATTCCTTGGAGAAGGTGCCGGTCTCGGACCTGTGCGAGGAGACGGGCATCCACTCCACGGTGTTCTACCGCTGGCAGAAGGAGTTCTTTGAGAACAGGGCGGCCGCTTTCCAGAGGAAGACCCGGGTGAACCAGGGGGGCGAGCGGGAACGCATTGAATACCTGGAGAAGAAGATCCAGACCAAGGACCAAGTTCTGGCCGAGCTGATGGCGGAGCATGTCGCGCTAAAAAAAGTCTTGGGGAACCCTGACCGGGGTCTGGGTGCCGCACGACACACGGGACCAGGTCGTGGATTTCGTCCGGCGCTGGTCGGAGAAGACCGAGCTCGGCGTCGGGCGTTTCATCGGGTGGCTGGGGGTGAGGGCCAGCAAGTTCTACTCCTGGCGCGAGCGCTATGGCCGCGTGAACGAGCACGACGGTTGGGTTCCCCGCGATTTCTGGCTGGATGCCTGGGAGAAGCAGGCCATCGTCAACTTCCATTTGAAGAATCCGTTGGAGGGCTACCGGCGGCTGACCTTCATGATGCTGGATGCCGACCTGGTGGCGGTGAGCCCGGCCAGTGTGTGGCGGGTGCTGAGCCAAGCGGGGCTGTTGCAGAGATGGAACGGCCAACCGTCGCGCAAAGGCGCCGGCTTCGAGCCACCGCCCGGCCCACACCAGCACTGGCACATCGATGTCTCCTACATCAACATCTGCGGCACGTTCTACTACCTGTGCAGCATCCTGGACGGCTACAGCCGCTTCATCGTGCACTGGGACCTGAGAGAGTCCATGCGGGAGGCCGACGTCGAGATCATCCTGGAGCGGGCCAAGGAGAAATACCCGAAGGCCCGGCCGCGCATCATCTCCGACAACGGCCCGCAGTTCATCGCCCGGGACTTCAAGGAGTTCATTCGGATCTCGGGCATGACGCACGTGAGAACGTCGCCGTCCTATCCCCAGTCGAACGGGAAAATCGAGCGTTGGCACAAATCGCTGAAAGGCGAGTGCATCCGGCCGGGCACGCCGTTGTCCCCGGAGGATGCGCGACGCTTGATCCGGCAGTACGTGGACTACTACCACACCGTGCGGCTCCACAGCGCCATCGGCTATGTGACACCCGCGGATATGCTGGCGGGCCGACAGGCCGAGATTCACGCTGCACGGGACCGCAAGTTGGAGGAGGCTCGTCGGCAGCGGCAACTGCGCCGTCAGCAGGCAGCCTCCGCTGCGGAGTTACAATGACAGTGCCAGGTGAAACGGAAGCGGGCTCTGCTGGGAAGCAACCCTGCCGAGGGATAGCCTGGTGGGCTCATCGAGACGATAAGGCTGGGGCGCGCGGGCTCGGCCCTGCGCCCCTTCCAAAACCCATCGGATCGGTAGACCCCCCATGCCTTGAAAATCCCCGCCCCGCAGGGGCGGAAAATTAACTTCGGGGGAACGCCCCTTCTCCATTTCCGGCTGAACCAGTACAAGGGGACTGAAACCGAGGTGAGGGCAGGCGGCGAAGCCGGCTACGGCATGTCGCGCGCGACACCCTGATGAGAAGGGGACTGATACTCTGACTATCCGGTGCAACTCGGGAGTGCGAGCCGCCCGATCGCGATCGGAACGGCAGAGAGTAGCTGGTGTACTGCGCTGATGGTGGCCTGTGGCGCGCGATCCGCGGGCACTTGGCCTCCCGCGGGTGCCGTCTTGCCACGACGGCCCCCCTCAGACTGGCCTCCCGGGGTGTTGTCCGCCGGGTGACGCCGGGACGGGACGCTCGGCGCCGGAGCCTTTCAGATACGCGCCCCGTTTGCCGCTGGGCAGGATGGTTGTTTCGTCCGTGCGGGCGCGGGCGAGCTGGGCTGGGGTCAGGCCGCGAGCGCCTCTGAGATTGGCACCGCGGAAATCGGTCGCCAGCAAATCGGCCTCGTCGAATCGGGCGTTCTCCAGGGACGCGCCGGCGAAGTCGGCGCCACGCAGTTTGGCCTGCCTGAAGTCGCATCCGTCCATCGCCGCGCGGGCGAAGCAACTCTGACTGAGGTCCGCCCCATGGAAACGGGCCTGTTGCAACTGGGCGAGCCGGAAGTCACAGGCTTGCAGCCGCGCGGAGCTGAAATTCGCGCCAGCCATGCGTGCGGCGACAAAGCGAGTGCCTGCGCCGTGGACATGATACATGAGAGCACGCTCGAAATCGGCCTCGGTGAAATCGCTGGCATCCAGATTGGCGTAGTGCAGGCTGGCGGCGGCCAGGACAGCGCCCGTGAAATCGGACTCTTGGAACTGGCTGTCCATGGCTCTGGCTTCGCGCAGCAGAGCCCGGCGGAAACGGCAGGAGACGGCCTGCACTTCGGTTAGATTGCTCTCTGAAAGCAGGCAATCGTCAAAGACGCAGGCCTTGAGCTCCGCCGCCGTGAGGTCGGCCCCGGTCAGCGAAGCCTGAGTGAAGTCGCAGCGGATCAGAACGGAGCGGCTGAGGTCGGCGCCCGTGAGCCGCGTCTCCAGCAAACTGCATCCCCGCAGCAGGGCCGCCCGCAGTGTGGCACCCGTCAGATCGGCCTCGTTCAAGGCGCAAGCAGTCAGGGATGCGCGCTTGCCCTCGGGCAACTGCTCGAGCCAGGCCCGGTGCGCCAGCAGGATCTGCTGGAGCTGCGCAGGCATAGTCCCTCGCTCATTGCGCCGGGGGATGGGAGGAAGCGCCGAGCTGGATTCCGCGTCCATGGCCCGAAGGGCAAATCGTCGGCTAACAGGAAAACTTTAGGCCGGCACGCAGCGACCACAGGTGCCACCAAGGCGTTACGGGCTTGCTATGCTGAGATTAAGGAGCTGGCGTGCCGCCCCTCGGCTAGGATGGCATTCTCGCATGCCGGTGAAATGTGATATCTTCTGCCGTGGTACGGGGACGGCTCGGGCCGGCCGGCTACTGGCCGGCGGACGGCTGCTAGGGTTGCTATGCCGGCGCGAATTTTGTTGATCGAGGACGAAAGGCGCATCGCGGAGCTCATCGCGCGCGGCCTGCAAAATGCTGGCTATGAAGTGGACTTCGTAGGCGAGGGCGCCCGCGGGTTGGAACTCGCCCAGAACCGCGACTACGACGTCATCATCCTCGACTTGTTGCTGCCCGACATGGACGGCCTGCGCGTGCTGGAAAAGTTGCGCAACCGCAAATTGTGCCCGCCCATTCTGATTCTGAGCGCCCTCGGGGCAGTGGAAGACCGGGTCAAGGGTTTGGAACGCGGGGCTGACGATTATCTGAGTAAGCCTTTCTCCTTCAACGAACTGCTCGCCCGGGTGCGGGCGTTGCTGCGTCGCGGCCAGCCGCTGCGCGAGCGTTTGCAGGTGGCCGATCTGGTCATGGACGTCACCCGCCGGAAAGTGACCCGGGCAGGACTGCCCATCGAGCTGGCGCCCAAGGAATTCAGCATCCTGGAATTCCTCATGCGCAACGCGGGCAAGCCCCTCACCCGCGCGGCCATCGTCGAACATGTCTGGGAGATGGACTACGACGGGCTCACCAACATAGTGGACGTCTACATCCGCCACCTGCGCAGCAAGATTGACGACCGCTGGCCGCACAAGCTGATCCGGACGGTCGGGGGCATAGGCTACATGATTGACGCGGGCGACACCCCGGCAGGCAATCCCGCCCAGGTGTGAAACAGGGCATCATGGCGCTTCAAATTCAGCAGCGCGAGCGGGAAGGAATAACGTTGCTGGATCTGGAAGGCCGCATCACCGCAGGGGAAGAGGCTGCCCTGCTGCGCGAAACGCTCCGGCAACTCGCCGAGTCCGGCAAGAACAGGGTAATCCTCAACCTGGAAAAGGTGGACTACATTGACAGCACGGGCCTCGGCACACTGGTGATGGGCTACACCACCCTGCGCAAGGCCGGCGGCGCTTTAAGGCTGTTGCACCTGAGCCGTCGCAACATCGAGCTCATCGTTTTCACCAAGCTGGAAACCGTATTCGAGATCTTCGATGACGAGCTCGATGCCGTCAACAGCTTCTTCCCCGGCCGGAGCGTGCGCCGCTTCGATATCCTCAGCTTCGTCCAGCAGCAGGCGCGCGAGTAGGCACACGAAAAAGGGCCGCCCCGCGGAGGAGCGGCCCTGCGCAACAATGCTGCCTCGCCAGTTCAGCCGCGCTTGTCCATGGGAACGAAGTCCCGCTGGCCGTAGCCCACGTAGATTTGGCGCGGCCGGGCGATCTTCTGCTCGGGATCTCCCATCAGCTCGTCCCACTGCGCGCACCAGCCGGTCATACGCGGGATGGCGAACAGCACGGTGAAGATCTCGGGCTGGAAGCCCAGGGCCTGGTAAATGATCCCGGAGTAGAAGTCCACGTTGGGATAGAGCTTGCGCGAGATGAAGTACTCGTCGGAGAGGGCGATGCGCTCCAGCTCGAGGGCGATATCGAGCTTGGGGTTGCGCCCGGTGACCTTGAAGACCTCATCGGCGGTCTGCTTGATGATCCTGGCCCGCGGATCATAGTTCTTGTAGATGCGGTGCCCGAAGCCCATCAGCAGGCGCTTGCGATTCTTGACGTCCTCGATGAAGGCAGGAATGTTCTCCACCGAGCCGATCTCGTCGAGCATCTTGAGCACCTGCTCATTGGCCCCGCCGTGTAGAGGCCCGAACAGGGCTGCCGTGGCGGCAGCCGCCGAAACGTAGGGATCGGCCTCCGAGCTGCCCACGCTGCGCATGGCATTGGCGCTGCAATTCTGCTCGTGATCGGCGTGGAGGATGAATAGGATGTCGAGCGCACGCTCGATCACCGGGTTGACTTCGTACTCCGGCTCCAGCCCCTTCCAGAGCATCTTCATGAAGTTGCCCGTGTAGCTGAGCCTGGGGTCCGGGTCCACGTAGGGCAGGCCGCGGCTGTAGCGATAGTGATAGGCGGCCAGCGTGGGAACCTTGGCGATGAGGCGGATGATCTGTTTGCGCCGGTTCTGCGGGTCGCGGACTTTTTTGGCGTCCGGATAAAAGGTGGACAGGGCGGCCAGCGTGCTGGCCAGCACTGCCATCGGGTGAGCATCGTAGCGGAAGCCCTCGATGATCCGCTTGATGTTCTCGGGCACCGCCAGTTCGGCTTTGATGTCGGCCTCGAACTGGGCGAGCTGCTTGGCCGTGGGCAACTCGCCGTTGAGGATCAGATAGGCCACCTCCAGGAACCGGCAGTGTTCCGCCAGTTGCTCGATGGGGTAGCCGCGATATCGCAGGATCCCCCGGTCGCCATCGATGAAAGTGATGGCGCTGCGGCAGGACGCCGTATTCATGAAAGCCGGGTCGTAGCTCATCAAGCCGAAGTCATCCGGACCGGTCTTGATCTGGCGCAGATCCATGGCCCGGATGGCACCGTCTTTGATCGGAATCGTGTACGTCGCATTGGTCCTATTGTCAACTACGGTCAGTGTGTCGTTCCCCATGGCTTTGACTCTTCACCGCCCCGCAAAGCAAAAGACCGGGGCGGGCTGCTAGTGCCCTTGCCTTTCCCGCAGCCACTGGCTGGGGAGACCCACAAGCGGGCCGTGCAGGCCCGGTAGCTTGCGCAAGCCCATCCCAAAAGATAATCCACGCCGCAGGGCGAACGCAATAGAGATTTCCAGGTCCGAATGGCGCCGGCAGGTCGCCTCAAACGCCTTGGTCTGCGCGGATCAACTCGTCCAGCAGCAGTCCGAAAGTACGGCTTTTCTGCTCCACGCGGCGCCGGAATTCCTCCAGTTCCCGCTGGAGCGAGCGGAGCTGGTCGGCCAGATGTAGGCAGGCGAGAATGGCGATGCGCAAGTTGTCGGCCTTCGGGGAGCGCGCGGCGATGGCCGTCATCAACTCGTTGACCGTTTCGGCCAGCTCGTGGACCTCCCGCTCGTCTCCCGCGGTCAAGAGCGTGTAAGTCTGGTCTAGGATCGTTACCCGGACAGGGCGCTTCCCGGCGGGATCGCCGTTCATGGGTCCCCGTTCAGCCGCTGGAAAGCGCGTCAATCTGGCCGAGCAGCTTCTCGATGCGCGCGCGCACCTGCCGCCGCTCTTCGCGCAGCGCCTCCAGCTCCTCGGCCAGCCTGTCGGCGCGTTGCTTTTGCTGGGCCGCCTCGCGCAAGGCGGCATCGCGTTCGGCCAGGGCGGCCTGTTTCTCCTGCCGCAGGCGGGTGACCAGCTCGATAGCCTGCCGGATGCGCTCCTCCAGGGCATCGAGCGAAACGGCTTCTGAAAACCCAGGCTCCGTCATGCGCTTGCCTTGGCCAGTTGCGCCTTCGCCTTCTCGACCAACCGGGCGAAAGCGGGTTCGTCCAGCACGGCCAGTTCAGCCAGCATCTTGCGATTCAATTCTACCCCCGCTGCCTTCAGCGCGCCGATGAACTTGCTGTAAGAGACGCCGAGCTGCCGGCACGCGGCGTTGATGCGGGTGATCCAGAGACTGCGGAAGTCACGCTTGCGCTGCCGCCGGCCGTGGTAGGCATAGCGCAGCGCCTTCTGCACAGCCAGTTTGGCCTGGCGGTGGAGTTTGCTTTTGGTCAGGAACTGACCCTTGGCCGCCTTGAGAACCTTGCGCCGCGCCCTGCGGCGTTTGGGACCCCGTTTGACTCGTGGCACGTTTTCCTCCTTTTTCTGCTACCAGACAGAGGCATGCGGGGCGGTTCGGGCACGTGCCTTGCACTCCGTCCGCACCCAGTCTGCTTTGCCCTCTAGCTCATGGCGGGCTGCCTGGCGATCCGCGGCTCAGTAAGGGAGCATGCGCTTGAGGGCCTCTCGGTTGGCGCCCTCGACCAGGGCGTCCTGGCTGAGGCGACGCTTGCGCGCCCGGCTCTTGGATGTGAGCAGGTGCCGCGCGAAAGCACGGCGCCGCATGATCTTACCAGTCCCGGTCTTGTAGAAACGCTTGGAGGCTCCTTTGTGCGTTTTAAGTTTGGGCATGAGATGCTTCCTTTGCCGCAGGACGGTCCAGCCTGCCGCTCGCCTCGAAATACCCCAGTATAGCACAGCGACGCCCCGTTCACTTGCCGTAACGGAGGTTGTACTTCTTGAGCCTGTAGCGCAGGGTGTCGCGCGAAATGCGCAGCAAGCGGGCCGCCTGCGTCTGGTTGCCGTTGGTTTTCTCCAGCGCCCGCAGCAACAGGAGTTTTTCGTTCTCCGCCAGCGAGAGCCCGCTTTCCGGTATTTCGATGGCCGCAGGCGGAGACGACGGCGGCGGGATTTCCGCCTTGCTGATGGCTATGGGAAGACTGGCCGGCGTGATGTGCGTGCCCTCCTCGAGAATCATCGCCCGCTCGATGGCGTTGCGCAGCTCCCTGACGTTGCCTGGCCAGTCGTGCGCGAGCAGCAATTGGGCCGCCTCCGGCGTCACTCCCTGGATGTGACGCTTGAACTTGCGGTTGTAGTGATCGATGAAGAATTCCACCAGCGGCAGGATGTCTTCCTTTCGCTCGCGCAGCGGCGGGATCACGATCTGAATTACGTTGAGGCGGAAGTATAGATCCTGACGGAAAGCGCCCTCCCGCACCGCATCCCGCAGGTTCTTATTGGTGGCGGCAATGAAGCGCACGTCCACCCGGATGTCTTTGAGGCCGCCCAAGCGACGGAAACTCTGCTCTTCCAGCACGCGTAACAGCTTGGCCTGAAGGGTTAGCGGGATCTCGCCAATCTCGTCCAGGAAAAGGGTGCCGCGGTCAGCCAGCTCGAACAGTCCGCGCTTCTGTGCCCGCGCGTCGGTAAAGGCGCCCTTCTCGTAGCCGAACAACTCGCTTTCCAGCAGCGTTTCCGGGATGGCTGCGCAATTGATGGCGATGAAGGGCTCGGTTTGCCGCGGGCTTTCGTAATGCAGGGTCTTGGCGATCAGGTCCTTGCCCGTGCCGTTTTCGCCTTCCAGAAGGATGGTGGTGGCCTCGCTCACCGCGACCTTGCGCACGAAGTTGATCACCTCGCGCATGGCGGGCGATTCGGCGATGACCTCGCGCTTCATGGGCGCCACCTCGTCGGTGACGTCCTTGACCGTGGCCACCGCACCTTCCAGATCGCCCTTTTCGTCGAAGAGCTGGCTGGTGCGGATGAGCACCAGGCGCTCGCGGCCATCGTCCGTGCGCAATCGCACCGTGCCGTGGGGTGCGGGGTCGTGCAGGCCTTCCAGCAGGCCACAGCCGTTCTCGCACGAGGTGCAACGGAAAACGTCGCGGCAATGGCGGCCAATGATCTCTTCAACCGGCAACCCCACAAGCCGCTCAGCCGCGCGGTTGACGCCCGTAATTCTGAGATTGCGGTCGTAAATGATCAGGGCGTCCGAGAGCTGGTCAAAAACCGCTTCCAGAATTTTCGCGCTCTGCCACTCGGGAAGCAGTCTCGGCATCGGGGAAGGATCAGACTCCATTATAAGCGCGCCGCTCAATGCTGCGCGAAATCGCCCACCTTTTGATTGGATGCGGCCTGAGCGGCCCTGGTCACAGGGTCGCGGTCAGGAGAGCTTGTGGCGGCGAGCGATAACCGGCCATCGCTGCCAGCGGCTGATCCCCCCTCGCCTCCAGCGATCGCGGCGACCCGGACCGTGCGCAGGTCATCCCTGCCAAGTAAGGCTACGGCGAAAAGCGGAACCGTGGCGGACGCGCGGACGCGGATGAATCCGCAGCGGCACTCGGGTTCGGGTTCGGTGCGCCAAGGGCCCTGCGGGGATTCGGCGAACTCGGTCTCGGCCTCGCGCAACAGCAGGGACGCAAGCCCGGACTGTCGCCGCTGGCGGAAAGGGACCTCGCGCGCGCGACGGTAGCCGGCGGCCGTGCCATCGAGTTCTCGCAGGGCCGCGGCGGCCGCGGCTTTCACGAACGCCTGAATCTCGCTGTGCACCGCGCACCAGCGGGCTGCGTCCAGGGCGAGCGCCAGGGCGATGATGCTCACCAACGCACCCACCGCGACGCCAGGGGCTGTCGCGCCTTGTGCCGGGGAACCGCGGTGGCCCACGCCCACCCCTACCCGTTCTTCTCGGCTCACACGCGCTGGTTCTTGAGAGGCCGCAGTAAGGACCGGTTCAAGGAGGAGCGTTGGCAGCGTGTCGCCTCCGGAGACCCGTGAAACCGGCGCCTATGGACGACGCATATTCGGTACGCTGCTGGTACCATCGCGCGCCGGCTGCACATCCGCGAGGCTGGGCAAGCTCGCGTGGCGCCGGTGGCGGAAAAGCCCCACCGGGTGGGGTTCAGTTCTCCGCAACCAGCGCTTCGTCGCCCCTGAACCCCAGCGTCAGGTAAACGTCCAACACTGCGATGGCAGCCGGTGTGACCCCGGGGATGCGAGCCGCCTGCCCCAGCGTCCGCGGCCGTACCCGTTCGAGTTTCTCGCAGATTTCGCGCGACAGGCCGGGCAGGCCGGCGAACCGAAATCCCTCCGGGATGGCGCGTGCTTCGGCCTGCCGCAGCCGCTCGATCTGCCGCTCTTGCTGCGCAATGTAACCCGCGTATTTGATTTCGGTCTCCAGGCTGGTCAGCAGGCCTTTGGCGGGTTCTTCGCCCAGCACGTTGCGGACCCAGTCCTCCAACAGCGCAATGCGTGCTTCGGGACGCTTGAGCCACTGCGCGGCGGTGGGACGCTCGCCATCGAGCCGCGGCAGGTGCGGGAACCTCTCACGGTCGAGCCGGGTTTCCTCCAGCAACCGGCTGAGTCGCAGCCTCTGTTGCTGCTTTTTCAAATAGAGGTTCCAGCGCTCTTCGCTGACCAGGCCGGCCCGGCGGCCCACCGGCGTCAAGCGCTCGTCCGCGTTGTCAATGCGCAGGTGAAGCCGGTACTCGGCGCGCGAGGTAAACATGCGGTAGGGCTCGTCCACGCCCTTGGTGACGAGGTCGTCAATGAGGATCCCGGTATAGGCTTCGGTGCGGGAAAGGACGATGGGATCGAGCCCGCCGATCCGCCGCGCGGCGTTGATGCCCGCCATGATTCCCTGGCAGGCGGCCTCCTCGTAGCCGGAAGTGCCGTTGATCTGGCCGGCCAGGAACAAGCCTTGCACCGTTTTGGACTCCAGGCTGTGCCACAGATCGCGGGGATCGAGCGCGTCGTACTCGATGGCGTAGCCGGGGCGGATCATCTCCGCCTTCTCCAGTCCGGGGATGGAGGCCACCATGGCCTCCTGCACGTCAACCGGCATGCTGGTGGACATGCCATTGAGATAGACCTCGTAGGTGTCCAAGCCTTCAGGCTCGATGAAGATCTGGTGCCGCTCCTTGTCCGGGAACTTGACGAACTTGTCCTCCAGCGACGGGCAATAGCGCGCGCCGATGCCGCGGATGCGTCCGCTATAAAGGGGAGACCGGCCGAGGTTGGCCAGGATCACACGACGCGTTTCTTCGGTAGTGTAGGCGATGTAGCAGGGAACCTGAGGACGGTCAATGCGCTCGGTGAGAAACGAGAACGGGGTAGGAACGGGATCGCCGTACTGGGGTTCGAACCGGGACCAATCGATGGTGCGCCCGTCCAGGCGCGGCGGGGTGCCGGTCTTCAGGCGGATCCACCGGAACCCGAGGCTGCGAAGTTGATTGGCCAGCAGCTCGGAGGCGGGCTCGCCATTGCGGCCGCAGGTGTATGTGGTCTCCCCCACATGGGCCAGCCCATTGAGAAACGTTCCCGTGGCAAGAATGACCGCTTCCGCTTCCAGCAGGCGGCCGTCGCGCAGGCGCACGCCGCGGACGCGTCGGGGCGAGCCCTCTTGGATCACCAGCTCGACCGCTTCGGCTTGCAGGATGCGCAGCTCGCACTGCTGCTCGAGCATCTCGCGCATGCGGATACGGTAGCGCTTCTTGTCACACTGGGCGCGCGGCGACCAGACGGCGGGCCCGCGGCTGGTATTGAGTAGGCGGAACTGGATCCCCACCGCGTCCGTGACCAGCCCGATGAGACCGCCGAGCGCATCCACCTCGCGCACCAGATGCCCCTTGGCAATGCCGCCCACCGCCGGGTTGCACGACATCTGGGCGATGAGATCCAGGTTCATGCTGATGAGGCCGGTTTTCAGCCCCATGCGCGCGCAGGCGTGGGCGGCCTCGCAACCGGCGTGGCCGGCGCCCACCACCAGCACCTGGTACTTACCCGACAGCATGGCCCCCAAGCCTTTCTTTCATTTTAGCGGTCCGCCTGCACTCCACAGACGCCCGCGCCGCTCTTTTACAATCTGGTTTTGATCGCAAGCGATCGGGAGACGACCTCGTGCGAGTGCTCGTGATCGGAAGCGGCGGCAGGGAACACGCCCTTTGCTGGCGGCTGGCGCGCAGCCCCTCCGTTCGGGCCCTGTTCGCCTCGCCAGGCAATCCGGGCATAGCCTCGGTGGCCACCTGCATCCCGGCGCCAGCCGGGACGCCGGAGGACTGGTTGCGAGTCGCTGAATCGGTGGACGCCGACCTGACGGTGGTGGGGCCGGAAGCGCCGCTGGTGGCGGGCATCGCGGATTGCTTCTGGGCGGCAGGACGCGCCATCGTCGGACCCACTCGCCGGGCCGCGCAACTGGAGGGGAGCAAGATCTTCGCCAAGCAGTTCATGAAGCGGGCCGGGATCCCCACGGCGGAATTCCGGGTGGCGACCAGCGAGGCCGAGGCGCGCGAGGCGCTGAAACATTTCGGTGTCCCCGTGGTTTTGAAGGCCGACGGCCTGGCTGCCGGCAAGGGCGTCATCGTGGCCCGCACGCAGCAGCAGGCGGAGGCAGCCGCCGAGGGCCTTCTCAACGGCAGGCTGGTGGGTCCGGCGGGATCGCGCCTGGTGATTGAACAGTGCCTGGAAGGCGAAGAGGCCAGCTACATCGTGCTCACTGACGGCCGCCGCGTCTTCAGTTTCGAATGCACCCAGGACCACAAACCGGTGGGCGATGGCGACACCGGGCCGAACACGGGCGGCATGGGGGCCTATTGCGACGGTCGCATCCTCGATGCCGCCCGGCGCCAGCAGGTGCTCGATCGGATCATCCTGCCCGCCATCGAAACCATGGCCGCCGAAGGCGTGCCCTTCACCGGCTTCCTCTACGCCGGCCTGATGCTCACTGCGGAGGGTCCCAAGGTTCTGGAATTCAACGTGCGCATGGGCGACCCGGAGGCGCAGCCGCTCATGCACACGCTGGAGGGCGATCTTGCCCAGGCGCTGGCCGCCGTGGCCCGCGGCTCGCTCGATGAAACCGCGCTGCGCTGGAACGGACAGTGCTCGGTCTGCGTGGTGCTAGCCTCGGAGGGCTATCCCGGCCCCCCGCGCATTGGCCTGCCCATCCGTGGCATCGAGAACGCCGAGGCTGCCGGGGCGGTGGTCTTCCACGCCGGAACCCGCCTGGGCGAACAAGGCTTGGTCACCGCCGGCGGCCGCGTGTTGGG
>JBMFPL010000065.1:0-12382 GCA_049969115.1 Bryobacteraceae bacterium
GCTGCTGCCTCGAGGCAGGCGGCACCAGATCGCGAGCCCCTCGTATCCGGCGGGCTGTGCCCCCACGCGGGCCGGCCCTCGCGCGCGCTCCACGGCGGCCTCGGCGAACTCCTCGGGGATGCGAGCGACGCCGCGCAGCGAGGGCCTGCTTTTCACCCAAGTCGCCGTGAGCTCGGCAGTTGCCGAGGGCTCACCCACGTGCACAGCCACGACCCAGGAGCCGCCGTTAAGGTTGGGAATCTGGATCTCGAGCTGTCCTCCAGACGAGAGTTGCGCCGGATGCCGAACCGGTTGATAGTTAAAGCGGTAAGTGCGGACCTGTCCCTGAGCTAACGCGCTAAGGGCCAGCAACCAGGCGAAGAGCCCTCGGTGGAACTTCGGACGCCTTTTTGCCGGCATGAGCCACTCCCGCTCGTAACAATCACCATACTCTACGAACCCCCACTCGTTGGGGCAGGAGTACACGTGCACGGTGCAGCAGGCTTGCCCCCCGTTTTGATCGCAGCAGTACTCGGTCCAAGCGTATGTGCAGCCGCCCTCACTGTAACCTCAGCCGCTCCATGCGCAGTCGCCGCGGCCGGATGCCGCCAGGAAAGCCAGGAGACTTGCCACCCGCAACAGGCTCATTTTGTCCTCCTCGCCACGGATTTAAGTTGCGGGCGTCCCGATTGGCCCACCCGGCCCGGGAACTTAGCATGGATTTTTTGTCAAGTTTTTTTCGATATCGCCGAAATAACTCCGGTTTTTCCCGGCGGCCGCGATTCGGACAATGAGCGCTCTCGCCGAGTAAACGGCTTCAGCCCAGCCAACGACATGGGGCCGGACCGCAGCCGGGCTTGTTGGCGCACGCTGTCGTGGCAGACGCGGCCGGTCGCGGAGCGCTGGCGCCCCGGAGCGAGTCGTTCCCATCGCTCGCTCGCGGCAACCGTTGATGGGTGGCCGTGCAACGCCGGCCCCGACTGCTTCCAGCGCTTTTCCGAGCTGCGACAGGCGCTGAACGACGATCCACGGGGACCTCTTGCTTGCTGCGTGCTTGGGCGGGCCGCCTCGCGCCGATCCTCGATGCAGCCACCGATGCCGAAGCGCCTCCATTCCTCGCCCGCCGAGCTCCAGTTCGCGCGGTGCGAACGTGGCGGAGCGCTGCCGGGGTTCGGTTTCTGCGGTAGCGTACCGCGCTGGGACCGGTACGTGACTGGGGATCAGCGCATAGAGCCCGTCAGGGGTCCGTTTCCGCCGAAGCCAAGCGTCGCTCAGCCCACCTTGTACTTGCGGATGCGCTCCGCGCTGACCTCGCTTCCCATGCCCGGTTCTTCGGGCGCCGGCATCTCCCCGTTCACCAGCTTCTGAGGCCCGCTGGTCTCCATGTAGATGGCGTTGGGCATGGCCAGCAGCATGTTCAGATTGGCGCTGCCGCCGCCGTGGCTCGCCAGCTCGAGGCCGAAGGCGTCGGCCACGGCCGCGATCTCCATCCACTCGCACACGCCGCCGGCGCGCCGGTTGTCCGGCTGAACCACGTCGGCGCCGCGGCGCGAAATCAAGTCGGCAAACTGGTACTTGGTGTACAGATTCTCGCCGGTCGCGATGCGGATGTCGAGCGCGGCGGCCAGCTCAGCGTAGCCTTCCATTTCGTGGGGCGGCAGCGGTTCCTCGTACCAGAAGCAGCCCATCTGCTGGTAGAGCCGGCCGCGGCGCAGCGCTTCGTTGCGGTTGAACGCCTGGTTGGCGTCCACCATGACTCGGCACTCCCGGCCCGCCAGATCCAGCGCCATCCGGATCCTGCGTTCGTCGTCCTCGATGGGGCCCCGGCCCACTTTGATCTTGACCGCGCGGTAGCCCTGTTCGAAGGCGGCTTCGATGGCGCGCCGGTATTCGGAAAGGTCTTTGTCATCGGCGTAGTACCAGCCGCACATCGAGTAGACCGGCAGGCGGTCGCGGCAGGCGCCCAGCAGCCTGTAGACGGGCACGCCCAGCGCCTTGCCCAGGATGTCCCACAGCGCAATGTCCACGGCGGCCAGAGCGAATTGGACGATCCCCGTGACGCCGTGGTATTCCAGCGCGCGCCAAAGCTCGGCGCGGATGCGGCGGGGGAAGGCGGGATCCTTCCCCACAATTACGGGCTTGATTTCATCCTCCAGGATGGCTTGCAAGGCGCGCGTGCCGGCCTCGGCCGTCCCGAACGACGAGGAAGCCCAGCCCGTAATCCCGGCGTCGGTGCGCAGCCTGAGCACCACCGCGCCGCTGCCCGCGCCGAACTCGTGGATGGCGTCGTAGTAGCGGCGGCCGGGAGGAAAGCGCAGCCGGTCGGTCTCCAGCCCGGTGATCTTCATCTGGTGAGCGACGGCCTCGGGGGCGCGGAAGGCCGCCGCGGGCATCGCGCAACTGCTGGCGAGGAACTCTCTGCGGCGCATGGCGATATTCTACGCTCCCGCAAGCGCGCGTTACACTGGCTAGCGATGCAACGCACCGCCAACTGCCTCGCCAAGCTGGAGCGGATGAACAAGGCTCTGCGCCACCAGGAGCCCGATCGCGTGCCCATCAGCGACTTTTTCTGGAGCAGCTTCCTCGAGCGTTGGCGCCGCGAGCTTGGCCTGTCCCCGGATACGGACATCTACCGCTACTACGACTTGGACTGGGTGGTCACCATCCCCAACATGGATCCCCACATCAAGCCCTTCGAGATCCTGCGCGAGAGCCCCGAGGAAGTCGTCGTCCGCACCGGCTTCGAGGCCGTGATCCGCAAGAAATTCGACTACCCGATGCCTTCCTTCGTCGCCTTCGAAACCGACACGATCGAAAAACTGGAAGCCTTCCGCTTCGACGATCCCTGGGACGAGCGTCGCTTTTTCTCGCCCGGCGACAACCAGATCGCCGGCGTGGGCGACGGCTTCGAGCGCAACAGCCCGGCCTGGATCGAGACGGTGAAGAAGTGGCATCCCGATTTCCCGGTGTACGGCAGCGTCTGCGAGGCGCACGAGATGCTGTGGCGGATCATCGGCTCGGAGAACGTGCTGCTATGGATCGGGCTTTATCCGGACCGCCTGGCGCGGGTCATCGAGCGCATCCACGAATTCAATCTCGAACTGCTGCGCGCGCAGATCCGGGCCGCGGGCGGACTGCTGGACGGCATCGTGATCTGGGGCGACGTGGCTTACCACAAAGGCACGCTGTTTTCGCCCGCGTACTGGCGCAAGCACTTCAAACCGGGCGTCAAGGCCATGGTGGATCTGTGCCACGAATACGGGCTGCCTGTGATTTACCACGGCTGCGGCAACGTCAGCCGCATCTTCGAAGACTTCATCGACATCGGGGTGGACGCCTACAACCCGCTGGAGGCCAAGGCGGGCCTCGACGTGGTCGAGCTTCGCCGGCGTTACGGTCACCGCATCGCCTTCTGCGGCAACATGGACGTGCGGCTGTGGGCCGAGGCCACCCCCGATGAGCTGGAACGCGTGGTCCTCTACAAGCTCAACGCGGCCAAGGGAGGCGGCTACATTTTCCAGTCCGACCATTCCGTGCCTGCGAACATCCCGGCGGCCAGTTACGACTTGGTGGTGCGGCTGGTGCGCGAGCGAGGACGCTATCCGCTCCAGTTGGGCGAATGCGATCTGCCTGACGTCGCCTGAGCGGCGGGTCGCCTTACGCCAACTCCGCCTTGATCTGTTCCAGCAGGCGCACGGCTGCGCGGATGTCGGCCAGGCGCTGCTCGCGGTCTTCCACCTCGCGCTCGATGTTAAGCGTGCCGCGGTAGCCGAGCTGCTTGAGTTTCTGGATGAAACGCCGGATGCCCACCGAGCCCTGGCCGAGCGGGCGCTCCGTACCCAGCGCGCCGGGCCGCTCCCGCGGGGGCCAGTCCCCGTCCTTGCAGTGCACCGAAATCACCAGCGGCCCGAGCAAGTCCAGCGCCTCAATGGGATCGCCCGTGCCGTAGAGGATCATGTTGGCGGGATCGAAGTTGATGCGCACGTTGGGCCGGGCCACGTCCTCGATGAAGCGCAGCAGTACGCGCGCCGGTTCCTGTCCCGTCTCCAGGGCAAAGGTCTGCCCGCGCCGCGCCGCGTAATCGGCCACGCGCCGGACCATCTCCCGCACCGCCTTGTAGTTGGGGTGGCCGGTGTCTTCCGGGATGAACCCCACGTGGCACGCGATCGAGGGGACGCCCAGAGCTGCGGCAAAGTCGCTGATGGCGTAAGTGCGCGCCTCGCGTTCGGCGCGCGTGGCCTCGGGGATGAAGCCCACGGTCCGCTGGACCGTGGGAATGTCGGCGTAGCTTTCGCCCTCGTAGGCGGCGAACACGGTCACCAGGGTGAACTGCTCGGCCTCGAGCGCCTGCTTCCAGGCGGAGGTAACGGCCTGGTCGAGCGGCATGGCGCCGGGAACGCCCAACTGCCCGCAGCGCACCCCCAACGATTTGATTTCTCGCAGGGTTGCCGCCGGGTCGCCTCCCCCCCAGAACATGACGCCAATTTCGAGTTCTTCGGGTTGTCGCATGGTCTGCAATCTCCGTTGCGGTGCGCCGGGCCGCTGACATGGCAAGCGCGGCCAGCGAATCGCGTGTTCGGGTACCGTGTCAATTATAGTGATGGCCGGGCGGCGGCGGGGCGAAGCGCTCTTCTTGCCTTGACGGGGCGGTTCGGGGGGGCCTAGAATTAAGGTAGCCGTGGGCAGATCGCGACGGAGAGGACCATGAACGTCCGAGCCTTGCTGGCTGCTTCGGGAATTGTTCTTCTGCTGCCTTCCCTCCGCGATGGCTTGGGTTGGTCCCAGGAACGCCACCGGCCAGCCGGTGTGCCAAACCGCGGCACACGGCCGCTGACCGAGAAAGAGCAGCGCCGGCGCGAGGAGAAGCTCCGCAAGGAGCTCGAAACCCCCTACCGCAAGTGGCTGGAAGAGGACGTAGCCTACATCATCACCGACGAGGAGCGCGCCGCCTTCAAGCGCCTCTCCACCGATGAGGAGCGTGAACAGTTCATCGAGCAGTTCTGGCTCCGGCGCGACCCCACCCCGGACACGGCCGAAAACGAGTTCAAGGAAGAGCATTACCGCCGCATTGCGTACGCCAACGAGCGGTTCTCCTCGGGTATACCCGGCTGGAAGACCGATCGCGGCCGCATCTACATCATGTACGGTCCGCCCGATGAGATCGAGTCCCATCCCTCGGGCGGAACTTACGAGCGGCCCATCGAAGAAGGCGGCGGGACCACTTCGGTGTTCCCCTTCGAGAAATGGCGTTACCGTTACATCGAAGGGATCGGCACCGACGTCATCATCGAGTTCGTAGATCCCACCATGACCGGCGAATACCGCATGACCATGGACCCGTCGGAAAAGGACGCGCTGCTGTACGTCCCCAACGCCGGCCTGACGCTTTACGAGCAGATGGGGCTCACCAGCAAGGCCGACCGCTTCAATCGCACCGACGGCACGCGGCTGGGCGTCGGCGACATGCCCCTGCCCGCCCGCATGAACCAGTTCGAGAGGCTCGAGCAGTACGCCAAGCTGCAAAAACCGCCCGCCATCAAGTTCAAGGATCTGGAAGCCGCCGTCACCTCCCGTATCACTTACAACCTGCTTCCCATCAAGGTGCGGGCTGACTTCATCCGGATCACCGATTCCACCATCCTCACGCCCATCACCATCCAGGTGGACAACAAGGATTTGCAGTTCGAGAACAAGGAAGGCGTGGCTCGGGCCACGCTGAACATCTACGCGCGCATCACGTCCATGTCGCGCCGGGTGGTCAACGTCTTCGAGGATGTGGTGACGGTGGAAACGCCGCCCCAGATGCTGGAGGCCGCCACCAAGCGCTCCTCCGTCTACCAGAAGACCGTTCCGCTGGCGCCGGGCACCTACCGGCTCAATGTGGTGGTCAAGGACGTGGTGGGCGGTAACATGAACAACTACGAGATGGCGTTGCGGGTGCCCTTTTACGAAGAGGAGAAGCTGGCCTCCTCCAGCCTCATCCTGGCGGATCTCATCGAGAAGGTCCCCACCCGCTCTATTGGCTCGGGCCAGTTCGTAATCGGCGCTTCCAAGGTGCGCCCGCGCGTCACGGAAACTTTCCGGCGCGACGAGCGGCTCGGCATCTACTGCCAGCTTTACAATTTCAAGCCCGACGAGAAGACCCAGAAGCCCAACGGGGTCATTGTCTACGAAGTGGTCCGCAACGGCAGCAACGAGAAGATCTTCGAATACACGGAAGAGGTGGCTTCCATCGAGGGCGCTTCCGCGCAGCAGGTCACCCTCGAGAAGCTGCTGCCACTGAGGAGCTTCGAGCCCGGCCAGTACACGCTGCGCATCAAGGTCACTGACCGGAACGCCCAGCAGACCCTGACCCAGACGGCGACGTTTACGGTAACCTAAGGAGGAGCCCGGTACAACCGGCGGAGATCGCCCATGCGGGCCTGGACGGCGAAGGCAATCGCCCTGGCAGCGGCGGTAATGATCCAGCCGTGGCTGGCTGGGGCGGCATCCCCGGCGAAGCTCTCGGGCGGCATCGCCGGCGTGGTCAAGAACGCGGCGGGCGTTCCCCAGATGGGCGCGCTGGTGATCCTTTACAACCGCAGCGACCGGCCCGTCCAGCGCACCTACACCAACGAAAAAGGCGAGTTCGCCTTCGCCTCGCTCATGCCCGACGTGTACTCGATCCGGGTGACGCTGGCCAGCTTCCTGCCCGCACTGAAGCGGAACATCGCGGTTCAGCCCGGCATGCAGAGCCTGCTCCAGGTGAACCTGGCCAGCGTATTCAGCTCGATCGAGCTGCTGAGCACGGCGCCGGGGCCCGTGTCGGTGATCTCGGAGGAGTGGAAGTGGGTGCTGCGCGGGGCGGACGACACCCGGCCCGTGCTGCGTTTCGTGCCGGATATCCGCCCGGCCCCGGAACGCAAGACGAGCGTGCAGGCGTTCAGCCGGCCGCGCGGCGTGCTCAAGGTGTCGGGCGGCGACGAGGGCAGCGTCACTGCGCTCGGGGCGGAGCCTGACCTGGGCACGGCGTTCGCGCTGGCCACCACCCTGTTCGGCGCCAACCATCTCCAGTTCGCTGGCAACTTCGGTTATTCAGTGGACACCAGCTCACCGGCGGCCGCATTCCGCACCAGCTTCCGGCGTGAGCTACCGGGGGGAGCATCGCCGCAGTTGGGCGTGACCATGCGCCAGTTGGGATTGCCGGTGCGGGCCGCGGCAGGGCAGGCTATGCTGGCGGCGCAGAGGTCGGGATTCCCGGCCTTGCGTACGCTGTCGGTGACCATGTATGACCGCAAGGCCGTCTCCGCGCGTCTGGCTGTCGAATACGGCTCCACGCTGGATTCGGTTGCTTTCTTCGATCGCTTGAACTATCTCAGCCCCTTCACCCGGGTCAGCTACGATGGCGGGCGCAAGGGAACATTTCAGTTCAGTTATGTTTCGGGCGTGCCCCCGGCCGAACTCCTCTCCGCAAGTCTGGACAACGCAGCCGAGTTCGAGCAGGATCTCGCCCTGCTGGCCCTGTTCCCCCGGCTCTCCCTGCGTGACGGCCGCGCGCGCGTGCAGCGATCCGCCAGCTACGAGGCCGGCTACCGTCTGCGAACCGGTTCGCGGACCTTCAGCGTAGCGACCTACAGCGAGGCCCTGGCCAACGCAGCCGTGGTGCTGGCGGCCCCCGAAGGCCTGGTGTCGGGGAGCGATTTGCTGCCGGACTTGTTCTCGCGGGGATGGGTGCTCAACGCCGGCAGCCTCCGCCGGGCGGGTTTCACGGCTGGCGTCAGTCAGGCTTTGGGCGGGACGTTCGAGCTGAGCATCGCCTATTCGAACGGGCGCACGCTCAGCGCGACGCGGCAGGATCTGGAGCGAGGCGATAGCGAGGAACTGCGTTCCATCCTGCGCCCGGGGCGGCGTCATGCACTGACCGCTCGCATCGCCGGAACGGCGCCTGGAACTGGCACGCGCTTCGTCACCAGCTACCAGTGGGCCAGCGCACAATCGGCTCTCCCGCCCCATGCCTACCTCACCCAGCCGTTGCGCGAGGGGCTCGGCTGGAACGTTCTCGTCCGGCAGCCGATGCCGTCCTTTGGCAGCCTGCCAGGAAGGATCGAGGCCTCGGCCGAGTTGCGAAACATTCTCGCCCAGGGCTATGTGCCGCTTTCTTACGCCGGGCGCAAGACTTACCTGGTGCACACGCCGCGGAGCGTCCGCGGGGGCCTGAGCTTCATCTTCTGAAGTGCTGCCCTCCGGCAGTGGTTTCGTATCATAAGCTCTGATGGCCCTGCCCGAAGCCATCCCCACGCGCCCGGCGGCGCTCGAGCGTCTGCCCGAGCTGGAGAGCGTTCTGGGGACAGTCATCCGGGGCAAGCCCGAGGTCATCCGGCTGGCTCTGGTTTGCCTGTTCGCCAAAGGCCACCTGCTCGTTGAAGATGTGCCTGGCGTGGGCAAGACGACGCTGGCCCAGGCTTTGGCGCGGTCCGTCAGCTCCACCTTCCACCGGCTGCAGTTCACCGCCGACATGCTGCCCAGCGACGTGCTCGGCGTCACCGTGTACAACGCCCGCACCGGCGCCTTCGAGTTCAAGCAGGGCCCCATCTTCACGAACTTCCTGCTGGCCGACGAGATCAACCGCACGCCGCCCAAGACGCAATCCGCCCTGCTGGAGGCCATGAACGAGCGGCAGGTCACCGTGGACGGGCGGTCCTACCCCCTGGCCGAGCCGTTCATGGTGATCGCCACCCAGAACCCCATCGAGCACCACGGCACGTACCCGCTGCCCGAATCGCAACTGGACCGCTTCCTGATGCGCATCCGCATCGGTTATCCCGATCCTGCCAGCGAGCGCGAGATCGTGCGTCGCGCGGGCCAGATGCCGGCGCTGGATGTCAAGCCGGTGCTCAGCGCGGAGGAAGTGATCGAAATCCAGTCCTGGGTGCCGCAGGTGCGCGTGGACGAGGGCCTGGTGGACTACATGCTCGCCATCGTGGAGAAGACGCGCAGCCACGAGTCCATTTCCCTTGGGGTGAGCCCGCGCGGCGCACAGGCGCTCTACCGCGCCACGCAGGCCCTGGCCATGCTGGAAGGCCGCGACTACGCCCTGCCCGACGACGTGAAAAGGCTGGTAGTGCCGGTCTTCGCCCACCGGCTAGTGCTCAATATGCGAGTGATGGTGACGCACCGCTCGACCGATTTGAGCGATCGCATCCTCCAGGAGCTGCTGACGCTGGTCGAAGTTCCGCTGTAAGCTAAGAGGCCGGAGCACGCGATGCGCACCGCCATCATCGGCCTTCCCCAGACGGGTAAAACGTCGCTGTTCACCATCCTGACCGGCGCCCATCAGGCCACCCGCCTGGGAACGCTGGCGGCGCGCGTCGGTGTGGCCAAAGTGCCCGACCCACGCCTGGATGCTGTGGCCGCTATCTTCCGCCCTGGCAAAGTCACGCACGCCACCATCGAGTACGTGGACACGCCGCCCATATCCAAGGAGGCATTGCGCGACCCCGGCTACCTTGCGGGCCTGCGCATCGTGGACGCGTTCGCTCACGTGCTCCGCGTGTTCCAGGACGACCGCGTGCCGCACGAGCTGGGCAGCCTGGACCCCGTGCGCGATCTCGAACACGTCGAGACGGAGCTTATCCTGAGCGACCTGGCCGTGGCCGAGAAGCGGCTGGAGAGGCTCGACAAGGACCGTAAGAAGGTCAAAAGCCAGGAGCTGGACCAGGAAGCGGAATTGTTGGAGCGGGTCAAAGCGCAACTGGAGTCGGGGTGCCCCCTGCGCGAGCTGCCGCTGGGCGAAGAAGAAGAGAAGCGGTTGCGCGGCTTCCAGTTCCTTTCGCAGAAGCCGATGCTCTGGGTGCTGAACCTGGGGGAGGCGGAAGCCCCGCGGCTACACGAGATCGAGGCCGAATTCCGCGCGCGCGCCGGGCAGCGCCCACGCACCGCGATCACCGCGGTCTGCGGCAAGATCGAGGCCGAGCTGAGCGAGCTTTCCCCCGAAGAGGCGCAGCAGTACCGCGAGAGTTTCGGCTTGCCCGATTCCGGTCTCCAGCGCCTGGTGGAAGCAACCTTTTCCCTGCTGGGCCTGATCAGCTTCTTCACTGGCTCGCAGCCCGAGGTGAGAGCCTGGACCGTGCCCCGCAACACCACGGCGTTGAAAGCGGCCGGCGCCATCCACAGCGACTTCGAAGAACGTTTCATCCGGGCCGAGGTCATCAGTTGGAAGGACCTAGTGGCGGCGGGCAGCCTCGCCGCAGCGCGCGAGCGCGGCCTGTTGCGCTTGGAGGGCAGGGATTACGTCGTGCAGGACGGCGACGTCCTGCAAATCCGCCACGGTTGAACTTTCAGGGGCGATAGCGAGGGATCTGCCCGGCGATCAGCGCGGTCACCGCGGCTAGCGCGCACAGCCACACGAACCAGTCTCCGAATCGCGTGTAAAAGGTCTGCTCGCGCACCCAGGAAAAGCTCGCGGCCATCGCCGCTTGCGTGAAGGGCGGCAGGCGCCTTCGCACCCGGCCTGCGGGGTCAATGGCCGCTGTGATGCCGTCGTTGGTGGCGCGCAGAAGCCACCGGCGGTTTTCCACCGCGCGCATGCGGGCGATCTTGAAATGCTGCTCGCGCGCCGGCGTGCGGCCGTACCAGCCGTCGTTGGAGATATTGACCAGCAGTTCCGCGCCGCCCACCGCGAGTCGGCGAACCAGTTCGGGGAAGACCGCTTCGTAGCAGACGAAGGCGCCGATGCGGCGCCCGCCCGCCGCTAGCACCACTAACTGCTTTCCCGGTTCGAAGTCGCCCGCCTCGCCGCTGATTTTGCGGAGAAAACCGAACGGCCGGGGCACATACTCGCCGAAGGGCACCAGCCGCATCTTGTCGTAACGGCCCGCAGGCCGGCCTTCCGGGGAGACCAGGAGCGCCGAGTTCAATGGCGCCCCGCTGGGCGCGTGCGGCACCGCATTGATCAGCAGCCAGCTTTGTGTGCGGCGCGCCAGACCGTTGACCATTTCGCGGAAGCGCGGGTCAGAGTCGTAGTAGACGGGCGCAGGCACTTCCGGCCAGACGATGAGCGTGGCTGGCCGGCCGGCCCTGGCAGCGTGCTCGGAGAGGAAGACCAGGCGCTCGTGCTGCCTGCGGATCCAGCTATCGGTCCAGTCCGCGGTCTCGGAAATATTGGGTTGCACGAGCACCGCGGTCTGCTCTCCGCTCTGGGGCGCTGGCAGCCGGGGCAACGCGTACAGCAGCGCCAGCGCCGCCGCGGGTGCCAGGTGCACAAGCGGCCTGCGACGGATCACCAGGGCGAGGGCCACGCCCATGCTCACGAACACGAACGAAATCCCGTACACACCTGTGAAGGGAGCGGCGCGCGGCGGGATTTCCATGTCGATTCCGGCATTGCCCAGCGCCAGCCAGGCGAAACCGAGCGGGCCGTGCGTGCGCTCGATCGACACCCAAAGCGCAGGAATCGCCAGCGCCGCCCACCGGCTCGAAAGCAGGCCGCTGGCGAGCAGGCCGAAGAAGCCCGTGTGCAGCCCCTTGATGAGAGCGAGCAACGCAACCGCGCCCCAGGCCACCGCCGGCGCAAGGTTGCCGTGCACCGCCAGGGGATAATGGATCCAGTGGCAGGTTCCCGCCCAGAAGATCACGCCTGCCGCATAACCCAGCAGGAACCGTCTTGCCGGTCGCGGCTCGCAATCGAGCGCTACCAGCAAAGGCGCCAGCGAGAGAGGCGCCAGCCAACTCAAATCGAAAGGCGGGAAGGCGAGCGCCATCATCGCGCCACTCGCCGCGGCCAGCAGCCAGTTCAGCACCGACCCTCCCGGAATCGGGCGGCGCCGGCCACCTGCTCGGCCATGTACGAGCTGCGTACGAACGGCCCGCTGAAGACCGCCGAAAACCCCAAGCTGAGGGCGAACTCGCGGTAGGCTTCGAACTGCGCCGGGGAAACGTACTCGACGACGGGGAGGTTGGAGCGCGTCGGCTGCAAATATTGGCCGATCGTCACCACTTGGACGCCGGCCTCGCGCAGGTCGCGCAGCAGCCCGTGGACTTCATCCGGCCTTTCGCCGAGCCCCACCATGAATCCGGACTTGACGGTCACCCCAGACGCGTGGTGCGCCGCAAAGGCCAGCACTTCGAGCGAGCGCCGGTAGCGCGCTTGCGGCCGTACGACCGGGTACAGGCGAGGCGCCGTCTCGACGTTGTGGTTGAAGACGTCTGGCCTCGCTGCCAAGACCGTTTCCACTGCCGCGAGGTCGCCGAGGAAATCCGGGGTGAGGACCTCGATGCCTGCCTCTGGCAGAGCGTTGCGCAGTTCCCGAATCGTCCTGGCGAAATGGGCTGCGCCGCCGTCAGGCAGGTCGTCGCGGGTAACGCTGGTGACCACCGCGTAGCGCAAGCCCATCGCCTTCGCCATGTCCGCCACCCGTGCGGGCTC
>JBMFPL010000066.1:0-12189 GCA_049969115.1 Bryobacteraceae bacterium
GCCATCGCCTGGTAAGTGCGCTCCACTCCCAGGCGTTCGACGGGATCCTCGCCGCGACGCACCCCGGCCGTATCCACGAACCTCACCGGGATCCCGCCCAGCGAGGCCGTTTCGGAAACCAGGTCGCGGGTGGTGCCGGGGATGTCAGTCACGATGGCGCGGTCCTGCTCGAGCAGGCGGTTGAAGAGACTGCTCTTGCCGACGTTGGGCCGGCCCACGATGGCCAGCGTCAGGCCGTCGTGTACCAGCTTGCCGTAGCCGAAGCTGGCGGCCAGCGAGCGCGTCTGCTCGATCAGCGGGTCGAGCCGCTCCAGGACCTCGGCGCCGCTGGCCACCGGCACGTCGTCTTCGGCGAAATCAATGCCCGCTTCCAGCAGCGCGATCAGGTCGGTGAGTTGCTGCTTGATGGGCGCCAGGCGTCGCGACACTGAGCCTTCGGTCTGTTGCGCCGCGATGCGGGCCTGGTAGAGCGTTCGCGCTTCGATGAGATCGCGCACCGCCTCGGCCCGCGGCAGGTCAATGCGTCCGTTGACAAAGGCGCGCAGGGTGAACTCGCCCGGCTCAGCGAGGCGCGCGCCCAGCTCGCAGGCGCGTTCGACGCAATAGCGAAGAATGACGGGCGAACCGTGGCAGGAAATCTCGACCACGTCCTCCGCGGTGTAGGAGCGCGGTCGGGCGAAGAAGCTCACCAGGACTTGATCCAGGGTGTTGCCTTCGCGATCGGGTAGTTCGGCCAGGGCGACGGTCCACGGTCGCCAGGAGGGCGGGCGGCGGAAACGCAGCATGGCGGCGGCGATCGCGCGCGCCTGCTCGCCGGAGATGCGCACGATCCCCAGGCCGCCCCGCCCCGGGGGAGTAGAAACGGCCACGATCGTGTCGCGCAGGTTCATGGCCGCAGGCTCGGCTTGCTCAGGGTGCGGCGTCTGGCAACGCGCCTGGAGTTGCCGACTCCGGGGCCACCTGCGAACGCGAGCGCTGGCCGGCTGGCACAGGGTAAACCACCACGCGCCGCGCAGGCCCCACGCCCTGGCTTTCGCTGCGCACGCCGGGCTCGTCGCGCAGCGCCAGGTGAATGATACGGCGTTCCCGGCTGGTCATGGGGCTGAACTGGTAGGGCCGGCCGCTGCGACGCACGCGTTCGGCCGCCGCGCTCGCGCTCAGTCGCAGCTCTTCGATGCGCAGGAGGCGGTAGTCGTTGGCGTCGAAGCAGAGCCGCTCGTGATCCTCGGGGGGCAGCCGCAACATCTGGATGGTCAAATGTTCCAGCGCGAGCAGCAGCTCCGCCTTGTTCTCCAGCAGCATTTCCACGTCCGGGCCGGTTAACTTCACCAGCACGTCCGGGCTTTCCCACTCGCGATCCTGAATGGGGCCTTCGGTGATCTCGAAGCGCAGGCGCAGCCGGGCGCGTTGCAGGATGGGCTTCAGGAAACGCTCGATCCGGGGACGCAGTTGGTTGACGTCGTACTTGCGCCGCACGCTCACCTTGCCGTCCTCCTCCTGCGCCGGGACGGGGTTGCGGCGGGCGCCTGGGCTGCGGGCGCGGTGGGGGCGGCCGGCGCCGGGTGAAGCTTGTTGAAAAGCACCTGCTGGCCGATGCCCACCAGGTTGCTGGTCAGCCAGTACAGCACCAGCCCGCTGGAGAAGTGATAGAACATGAAGCCGAACACCAGGGGCATCAGCAGCATCATGCGCTGCTGGCGAGGATCCACGGCGGTGGATGGTGTCATCTTCTGCATCACGAACTGGGAAATGACCATGGCTAGGGGCAGGATGCGAATGGGCAGGTGCTCGGGCTGCGAGAGGTCCCTAACCCACAGCCACGTCGCGCCGCGCAGCTCGATGGCCACGGTCAGCACGTTGTAAAAGCCGATGAAGAACGGGATCTGCAACAGCATGGGCAGGCATCCGCCCATGGGGTTGACGCCGTGCTTGCGGTAAAGCTCCATCAATTCTTCGTTCTGCTGCTGCTTGCGCGGGTCGCGCAGGCTGATTCCCTTGTATTTTTCGTTGATGGCGGCGATCTGAGGCTGGAGCGCCTGCATCTTTCTCATGGATTTCAGGCTGGAGAGCTTCAGGGGCAGTAGGGCGAAATTGATGAACACCGTCAGCAGCACGATCGCCCAGCCGTAATTGGGCACCACGTTGTAGTAAACCCACTTGAGGATGAGAAACAGCGGCTTGGCGATGAAGCCGAACCAGGTGCCGAAATCCACCAGTTGCTCCAGCCGCCGGTCTACCTGCCGCAGGATGTCGAGGTCCTTCGGGCCTACGAAAACCGCGAACTCGTTGCGCGCGGCGCCGCCCACGGCGATCCCGACATGGGGCGCTTCGCTGGGGTCCAGCTGCCCGCGCACGGTATCGCTCAACGTCTCGAGTTCGATCTGCGCGCCCGCGCGGGGCAGGAAGACAGCGGCGAAGTAAGTATCCTGGATACCCGCGAAGGTGAACGGGCCGGTGGTCACCACGGGGCCGTTCCTGGCCGCCTTGGCTTCTTGTGTGATCAGCTTGCCGGCGGCAGGGTCGTAGTAGAGGGCACGCTGGCGCGCCGTGGGATTCACTACGGCGGGATCGCCGAAGCCGCCTCGCCACAGCAACCGGTGAGGCAGACCGCCCGAGGGATCGGCTGCTTCGGAAACCAGTCGCCACCGGTAGCTGGATTTTTCGAAATGGAATGACTTGCGCACCCACAAGTGCCCGTCGGAAAACTCGAAGTCCACGCCCAGCCCGTCCGGTGAGCGCTGCGCCACGAACAGCGCCTGGTTGGGATCCACCTGCGGCTTGCGATCCTTGAATTCCAGCGCGAAAGGATAACCTACCCGCGAGGCGGCAGCCGTGTTGACAAGCTGGAGCGGCTTGCCTGCCGCATCCTTGTATTTCTTCAACTCCCAGCGGAGGACCACGGCGCCGCGGTTGGAAAACTGGATGCGGTAGAGGTCGGTCTCCACCGTCAGCTCCTCGGGCTGGGCGGCTGCCTTGGGGGTGGCCTGAGCAGGAAGCTTGACGTTCTCCTGCACGCTCGCTGCCGCCTGCGCGGGCCGGGTGGCCGCGGGCTGCGTCTTGCTGGCTGTCTTGGGCGGTGGCGGCAGCGGGCCGTACAGCTTGTGGTAGACGTACGGCGCCAGAAACATCACCAGGCCGGTGAGCAGGAAGGCGAGCAGCAAGCGCCACTCTATGCGCGGCTCTTCAGGACCGTGGGAGACCGGCTTTGCCGGCTGGCTTTCCTGTTCTGGCATGCTTCATCCTCGATCCCTAGCGCACCGGATCGTAACCGCCTTCCGCCAGGGGGTGGCAGCGCAACAGCCGCTTCACACCCATCCACACCCCGCGCAGCGCGCCGTAACGCTCCACTGCTTGCATCATATACTCCGAGCAGGTGGGATAGTAGCGGCATGCCGAAGGCAAGCAGGGGGAGATGACGCGCTTGTAGAAGGCCAGGCTGGTGAGCACCGCGCGTTGCGCCACCCGCGCCACACGGCTTTCAGAGTTCAGCCCCGGCATCGTGCGAACAGTTCCTCGACCGCTTTCAGCAGTTGCTCGAATGGGGCATCGGCCGCGCCGGGCCGCGCCGTGATCACCACGTCCCAGCCCGGAGCAAGCTTTTCCAGGTTCAAGCGTACGGCTTCGCGCAAGCGCCGTTTGATCCGGTTGCGCACCACAGCCTTGCCCAGACTGCGGGGGGCCGAAAAGCCCACGCGCGGCCTCCCCTCGTCTTGCCGCCAGCAGCAAAAGGCCACGAAGTAAGGACCGGCCACGCGAAAGCCCTGGTCCAGGACGCGACGAAAATCCTTGCGCCGACGCAGCCGCGCACTCTTGGGAAACGCGAACCTATGCTTGGGCTGGACGATCGGTTTACTTGGCCCAGCGGACGGCCCGCTCATCGCTGACCGTCAACTTCCAGCGGCCCTTGGCGCGGCGACGTGCGAGCACCGCCCGCCCGTCCTTGGTGCGCATGCGGGCGCGAAAGCCGTGAGTCTTGGCTCTCCGGCGATTGTTCGGTTGATAAGTACGCTTGGGCATCCTTTATCTAGCGCGCCGTAGACGCTGGGTCCGCCCCGCCGACCCGAGCATGCCTGCGGCCAAATCTCAGTATAGATTCGGGTTTCGGGCAGTGTCAAACCAGCGCTCAGCGTGTGGGCAGGATGCTGCCCCAGACGATCTGATAGGCTTCCAGCTCCCCTTCCAGCCCCCGCCCGGCACGCACGAACACGTGCAGATTGACGCGCAAAGCGGCGGGTCCCACCGGCAAGCCATCGGCCAGCAACCGGGTATCCTCTCGAAGCCGCAGAAGCCGGCTACGCCCATCGCGGGTGCGCAAACGCACCTGTTGCGGTGCAAGCTCGGTGATCACGCCCGCTAGCAAGAGTTGCCCGCGCGGGAACGGGCTGGAGGCCCAGTCCCACCGTCCCCAGCCTGGTAATGGGTCGGGCGGCCGCGCCGCCGCGGGCGCCAGGACCTCGATCCTGCGGGCCCAGCACCTGGGCTCCGAGGTCCCGGCACAAGTTACTTCCAGCGAATCTCCCTGCCTAAGCGCCACCGCTCCCACCGGCCGCCCTTCGCGCCAGATGGCAGTCTGCGAGTCGTAAAGGGCGACATGAACGTGGAAGTCAGCCGCGCGCACGCTGATCTGGCCCGAATTCACATCGCCCTCGAGATCAACGAGCACGCCGTGCACGAGCTCGGGCGCAAGAGCACCTGCCAGCAGGACCCCGAGCCAAACCGCCGGCCACATGGGGCCACTCCCCTCCGCCCTCAGTATAGCAGCGCGCGGGCCGGCACACCTCCGCTCGCGGGGTCGGTCGGGCGTGGCGGCACGATCAGTCGCCGACCGCCTGCGCTTCCCGCGAGCGCAGTGTTACGGCGAAGACAAAAGCTACGAACGCCAGTGCGCCGAGCGCAAAAAGGGTATCACCCGGCACGCGCAACCAGCGCAACGTGTCCATCATGGGCGTGTCGAGGAACTCGCTGCTGCGTGCGTACCAGTAACCGTGCTTGACCGCGGCCCAGGTTTGCAGCAGGCCCACCGGCAGCAGGCTGCCCACGCACATCCCGAGCAGGCCGAGGTTCATCGCCCAGAAGCTGAACTTGATCCACCTTTCCGGCCACTCGGCCGGCAGGCGCAGCGCGCGCAGGCAAACCAGCGTCAGGCCCAGACCGAGCATCCCGTAGACGCCGAACAGCGCGGCGTGCCCGTGCACGGGCGTGGTGTTCAGGCCTTGCATGAAGTACAGCGCGATGGGCGGGTTGATCATGAATCCGAACAGCCCCGCGCCAACCATGTTCCAGAAGGCCACCGCAACGAAAAAGTAGATCGGCCAGCGGTAACGTACGGCCCACGGCGCCACGCGCCCCCGGCGGATGTCGTCCATCGCCGAGAACGCTATCATCAGCAGCGGGACCACCTCGAGCGCGCTGAAGACCGCCCCGAGCGCCAGCGCCGAGGTGGGAGTTCCGGCAAAGTAAAGGTGATGGCAGGTGCCAATGATGCCGCCGGCAAGGTAGATGGTGGCTGAAAGCAGCGCCACGCGCGCGGCCAGCCCTGCTTGCATCAGCCCCAGGCGCGCAAAGAAGAAGGCGATCACCGCCGTGGCGAATACCTCGAAGAACCCTTCCACCCACAGGTGCACCACCCACCAGCGCCAGTACTCCACCAGCGACAGGTGGCTGTGGCGGCCCCAGTTCAATCCCGCGCCGTAGAACAAAGCGATGGCCGCAGCCGAAGCCAGGAAGACCCAGAGCAGCGAGCGGTGTTCACCGGGCTGTTTCAGGGCCGGGCGTGCCGCGCGGACCACTAGCAGCAGCCAGATGAGCAGGCCCGCGAACAACAGGAGCTGCCAGCCGCGACCCAAGTCAATGTACTCATAACCCTGATGCCCCCAGTAAAAACGACGTCGCGCCATCCAGCCTGTTCATGACGCTCATCCACTCGCCGCCCAGCGATCCGGCTACGACCGCCACCAGTGCGGCGAAAAGCAGGTTGACGCCCAGCCTCTGCCCGGCCGGTTCCTTGCCGCTGATCAGCGGCCCGATGAACAGGCCCGCGCCCAGCCAGGCGGTGGCGATCCAGAACAGGCCCAGTTGAATGTGCCATGTCCTGGTTACCGCGTAGGGAATCCACTTCGCCAGCGGGATCCCGTAAAAGCCGAGGCCCTCCACGCCGTAGTGAGCGGTTAGCACGCCGGTCAGAATCTGGGCGAGAAACAGCAGCGCGACCGTCCAGAAGTACTTGAGCGTGGCGCGTTGCGACGCAGTGGCTTGCCAGGATTGCAACGGGTCCGACGCCGGCGGCTGGAGCGGCTCGGCCTCCTTGCGACTTGCGGCGTACCACCAGACCATGGCGCCGATGCCGGCCAGAAGCATGATGATGCTCACGCCGGTCCACATCACGCTCTCACCAGAGGGGCGGTTGCCTACCAGCGGTTCGTGAGGCCAGTTGTGGGTATAAGAGATGTCGTGGCCAGGACGGTTGGCAGCCGCCGCCCACGCGGTCCAGAAAAAGAAGGCGGCCAGATCTTTCATGCGTTCGCCATCCGCCACAGCGCGGGGCGGAATGGCGTAGGCCTCGCTGCCCTCCATGAAGACGCGGCGGTAGTGGTCCAGGCAGCTTTCGATCGCGCGGGCGCGGACCGGCTCGATGCGCAACACCCCCGTCGCGGCGTCATAAGTGTTGGTCCGGTAAAGCTGCTCGAGGCGGCCTCTCAAGGCGGCCTGCCGCTCGGCGGACAACTGCGCGTAGCTGGCGGCTCCTTCTTGTTTAGCCCAGTCGTCCAGAACGAAGGAAGCCTCGCGGTGCAGCCAGTCCGCAGTCCAGTCCGGCGCAACGTAGCTGCCATGGCCCCAGACCGAGCCAACCTCCATCCCGCCCATAGCCTGCCAGACGTTCTGGCCGCGACGGATCTGACCGGGCCCGAAAACCTCCCTGCCATCCGTGGCGATGACCCGTTCGGGGATGGGAGGAGCCTGCTGGTAGATGCGCGTTCCCACCCAGCTGAGGACAGCGAAGGACAATACGACGACGGCGACGAGCGTGAGCCAGAGCTTTTTCACGGGCCCAGTCCTTCTGTCATAAAAACTCAAGGCTATTTTAAGGCTATTTTAGCGTCGGCGGGAGCAGGCCGCTGTGACTGCGGTCACGCCTCAGCGGTCTGCGGCAGGCAGCGCGAGCACCCCGGACCAGGCCTCGTACGGCCGGCCGCCGCGCTCGTCGTCTTTGTAGATGCCCAGGTAAGTCATTACCCAGTAAGTGGCGAAATCCGGCGGGTCGCGCCGCAACGCCACGCGCTGATTGAGCACGCGCCAGGTTCCCGTGTTGGCGTAGATTTGCTCCAGGAAACCCTTTGCGGTGGCATACACGTTCAGCGGAGTGATCTCGTAGTGGTGCGTGTGGCCGTAGACGATGGCCTGCGCCCGCCGGTTCTTGAATGCCCGCTCGCTCATGGCGTCCTGCACGTCGGGCCGATCGTTGGCGCAGGGCAGCGCTTCGGTGAACCAGGAGAAAAGCTGGGCCAGCGCGTGCAGCGAGACGCCCTTGGAGAATTTGAGGGCGATGGCGAGTTTATCCAGCGCCAATGCGGGCAGCCACCGCGCGCACTGACGCACAAAGTCCATGGCCAGGAAGCGCTCGGCTACGCCGTCCCAAAGGCGTTTGACTTCCTCGGCCAGCGTCTTTTCCACGCCGGTGCGCCTCAGCAGACTGTCCACCCACAACGGGGCCATCAACAGCGGGCGTACGTGGTCTACCTGCTGGAGGCCGCTCAGGCATTCCTCGGGCAGGTCGGGCCCCAGCCTGCTTTCCACCTCGGCGCAGAAGCGATTGAGCAAGTCAATCACGATGGCGTCGCCGATGGAGGAAGCCCGGCGGTCGCCGTGGTAGTTGAAGACGTCGTAGCAGTCGCCGTGACGTAGCCAGACGCGGTGCCGCTCGCAGATGTCGGCCAGCAGCGGCGAATCATCGGGCTGGTAGGGAAAGGGATCTGCGGGCTGGGCCAGGCCCATGCGCTCGACGACGGCGCCGCGCACTTGGTCGAAGGCGGGGCCGGGCAGGTGCACAAACCAATCGTGGTTGCCCGCGACGTAGTGAATCCGGACGCGGACGGGCACGCGCTCGGGGGCGTCCGGCTCGCGCGAGACGCGCGCCACGCGCCCGTCGCGGGTGGCCGGGGGCAGCGTCATCACCTGGGGCGAGTTCAGGCTGCGCAAAACTTCGAAGGAAGGCTCGTTGCGCTCGAGGATAGCTTCGATGATTTCGCGCACCTTGGCCTGGAAGCGCGGGTCTTCCGGGCTGGTCCACGGGCGGATGAACGAGGGGTCGCTTTCCTCCGCGTCCGGCCAGCGGGTGGAACGGATCACGTCGAGAATGTCGCCCAGCAGGACCAGATCGAGTTCTTCGATCGGCCGGTAAGTTCCGTCGGCTCGCCACGAGGCGTCGTAGGCCATGTCGCGCAGACGCTCGCGAAAAATACGCAGGGCCTGCGCTGGGATGGTCTTGTTGGTTTCATCGTCGGTGAAATGAATGTCGCTGACTATTACGAGCATTTGCCTGTTCCTCCGCGCAGGGGGGTGCGGCCGCTGCTCAGTCCTGGCTGGGATCTCTGGGGAACATTTTGCCCACCAGATCCTCGGGAGGCTTGGGATGCAGTTCGCGCCAGGCCCCATAGCCGCCCGTGGCGCCGGCCAGCGCCAGCGTTGCGATCGTGACCGCATCCAGGCCGCCGCTCCACAAGATGGCGCCCAGCGCGAGCACGAACCGGATCATCCACGGCGCAAGCCGGGAGGGCGCCTGGACTCCGCGCGCCGTTCGCACCGCAGCCCGCCCCAGATAGTGGGCGAAGAAAACCGTGAGTAGCCCGAGCGCGGCGCGGACGAGGGCTATCGGGACCATGCTTCCTCCCGCCGGCGCACGGCCGTCATCGTCAGCCGGGCCATCTCAACGCGACTCCAGCCTGGCCACCCGCTCGGCCAGCTCGCTCACTTGGCGCTTGAGCTCGCCCAGCCGCGAGAGGTTGGCCAGTTGTTCCAAATACTCCTTGAGGGGCCGCGCGGGCGTACCCCAGACCACTTGCCCGCGGCGGATGATCTTTGAGCTGAGCACGCCGCAGCCGGAGCCCAGCACGGCGCCCGTTTCGATCCGGGCTTTGTCCCCTATGCCCACTTGCCCGCCGATCACTGCGTAGTCCTCGACCACCACGCCGCCGGAGAAACCGGTCTGCGCTGCCACCACCACGTGGCGGCCAATGCGGCAATTGTGGGCCACGTGCACCATATTGTCGAGCTTGGTTCCCCGGCCGATCCAGGTGACGCCCAGCGCGGCGCGGTCCACGCAGGAATTGGCGCCGATCTCGACATCGTCCTCGATCACGACGCGGCCCACCTGCGGGAACTTTTCGTAGTGATCACCAGCCATGACGAAACCGAAACCGTCGGCCCCAATCACGCAGCCCGAATGCAGGATCACGTTGCGCCCGATGTCCACGTCGTCGTAGATGGTGACGTTGGCGTACAACAGCGCACCCTCGCCGATGACCACCCGCTTGCCGATCACGCACCCGGCGCCGATGCGGCAGCGGGCGCCGATGCGCGACGCCTCGCCGATGACGGCGTAAGGGCCGACCTCGACCTGCTCGCCGATTTCGGCCGCTGGATGAACCACCGCGGTGGGATGGACGCCGGGCGTCAGCGCCGGTGGCGGGTGGAATCGTGCCACCGCGCGGGCGAAAGCCGTTCGCGGTTCGGCGACCCGAATCAGCGTGCGCCCCCCCGGATTGGGGAAGTCGGGCGGCACGATCAGGCAACCTGCGGCCGAAGCCTGCGCTTGCTGCGCGGCCTTGCGATTGGCGACGAAGGAAAGCTCGCTGGCGCCTGCCGTTTCCAGCGGCGCCACACCGGTGAGTTCCTTTTCGCCGTCGCCTTCGTAGGTGGCGGCGAGCCACTCAGCCAACTCACGCACGCGCACCGCTTCCCACCTCCTGCTTGCTTGTATCATACAAGCTTATGCCCGTGGATCCTTCGGCGGTGATCGCTCCCACGGCGCGGGTTCACCCGGACGCTTGGATCGGCCCCCAGACTGTCATCGGCGAGTACGTAATCGTCGAGGCCGACGTGCGCATCGGGGCCTTCTGCCGGCTGGAGCCTTACGTTTGGGTCAAACGCTGGACCACGATGGGCGATTACAATGAAATTTCTGCCGGCACGGTGCTGGGCACGGACCCGCTGGACAAGGCTTTCACCGGCGAGCGCAGTTACCTGCGCATCGGCAACCGCAACCAGATCCGCGAGCACTACACCATCTCGCGCGGGACCCGTCCGGAGTCCGTCACCGAGATCGGCGATGGCAATTACATCATGACCTCCGGCCACATCGCGCACAACTGCCGCATCGGCAACAACAACGTTATTTGCAGTTGCGCCCTGCTGGCCGGCTACGTCGAAGTGGAAGATCAGGCATTCATCTCGGGGGGCGTCGAGATCCACCAGTTTTCCAAGGTCGGACGGCTGGCCATGATCGCGGGCGGCGTGCGCGTCAACCGTGACTGCCCGCCCTTCTTTCTTTATGGTGGCCTCTATGCTGAGCCAAAAGGGCTGAACATCGTGGGCCTCAGGCGGGCCGGGTTCACGGCCGATCAGATCCTCGCGCTCAAGCGCGCCTACCGGTTGCTTTACCGCTCGGGCCTGAAGCTGAAGGAGGCGCTGGCACGCATCGAATCGGAAATCGCCACTCCGGAGGCGCGTCACTTGGTCGCATTCATCCGGCGCTCCCAGCGGGGCATCGCGCGGCTGCGCCGGCGAGGCGAAACCGCGGAGTGAAGCGGCTCGCTCCGTGGCATTCTATCTTCGATGGCCGTCGAGTTCCTCGAAGTCAGTCACCCGCCGCTGTCGGGCCTCACGGTGGTGGCTCCCGAGGGCGCCATCGTGGGCCTTGTCGGGGAGGACGCGGCGGGCGCGCGGGCGCTGCTGCGGCTGGCCGCCGGCCTGGAGCAACCGGCTCGCGGCAGGGTGAACGCGCCCGCTTCGCGTCGTTACGTGGGACCTCTGGATCCGCTCAGCCTCGGACCGGTGGAGGTGCTCGCGCTCGATCACGCCTTGGCCTGCCGAGACGCCGTAGTGCGGGCCCGTGCCGCCATCGGCCTGGAAAGGCTGCGGCGCTCGGGCACCACCGTCCTGTTGGCGTCGCACGAGGAGAACTTGCTGACGGCGCTGTGCGACGAGCTCTGGTGGATCCACGAAGGGCGCCTGGCTGCGCGCGGCGACCCCGGCGAGATCCTGTCCGCCTGGCGGCGTCATGTGGCGGGCGTGGTGCGCGCCTGGGGCGAGACTGTGCCCTCGCGGCTCGAGCCCTCGCTGCGGCGCGGGGACGGGCGCGCCCGGTTGATCGCGCTCGAGACTCTGGGAGCCAGCGGAAAGCCCACCATGGTCTGGCACAGCGGCGAAGAGGTCTGCGTGCGCCTGACGGTGCGCTTCGAGCAGGCGGTCGAGGATCCCGTGGTGGGCATCATGATCCGCACGCGCGTGGGCATGGAAGTTTACGGCACCAACACCGAGCTCGAGCAGCTCAGGCTCGGTCCCTGCCGGCCCGGCCAGACTCTGCGCGTGGCTTTTGCCTTCCGCTGCGAGCTTTGCCCGCAGCAGTACACGATCACCGCCGCCTCGCACGACCCCGACGGGGTCTGGCATGACTGGCTGGAGGACGCGGTGGCGATCGCGGTCACTGACAGCCGCTACATCGCCGGCGTGGCCAACCTGCGCGCCCGCGTATCAGTCGAGGCCGTCTGAGCGCCCCCGCCTTTGCTTTCGCTTTGCTGTAGCATACGGAGATGGCGAGGTCATCATGAAAAACTCCGGACTCAGTCGTCGCGAAATGATCGGATTCTCGGGAAGTCTGGTCGCACCGGCGATTCTCGGTGCCCGGCAGGCGTCCGACGTCATCCGCGTTGCTTTCGTGGGCACCGGCAACCGCGGGACTTACTTGCTGCGCACGATGCTCAAGATCCCGGGTGCGCAGATCGTGGCCGTCTGCGACATTGTCGAGGAGCGGGCCCAGAACGCCGCCAAACTGGTCTCCGAGGCCGGCGGCTCCGCGCGGGTGTGGACTGACTTCCGCAGGATGCTGGATGAGCAGAAGGATATTGACGCGGTCGTCCTGGCTACACCCGACTACACCCACAAGGACCTGGACATCGCCATCCTTGAGGTGGG
>JBMFPL010000067.1:0-12174 GCA_049969115.1 Bryobacteraceae bacterium
CGAAAGCGGGCAATAGGAACTATGCCGGACGGCACCTTCCTGGACGCCACCGAGCTGGTCCTCAACATGGGGCCGCAGCATCCCTCCACCCACGGCGTGCTGCGCGTGATTCTCAAGCTGGATGGGGAGAAGGTCATCGGCACCGAGTGCGTCATCGGTTACCTGCACCGGGGCATCGAAAAGATCGCCGAGAATCGCACCTATGCCCAGTTCGGGCCGTACGTAGATCGCATGGATTACGTGGCGGCAGTGTCCAACGGGCTGGGCTACTGCCTGGCCGTGGAGAAACTGCTGGGTGTGGAAGTGCCGCCCCGGGCGCAGGCCGTGCGCGTCATCCTCACCGAACTGAACCGGATCGCCAGCCACCTGATCTGGCTGGGCACCCACGCGTTGGATGTGGGCGCCATCACCCCGCTGTTTTACTGCATGCGGGAGCGGGAGGAGATCCTGAACATCTTCGAGAAGTATTGCGGCGCGCGCTTGACCACCCATGCCTTCCGCATCGGCGGCCTGCAATACGAGACTTACGACACCTTCGAGCAGGACGTGCGCGCTTTCTGCGACATGTTCCTGCCCAGGGTGGACGAGTACGAAGAGCTGCTGACGGGCAACCGCATCTGGATCGGACGCCTGAAGAACGTCGGCATCCTCACGGCGGAGGATTGCAAGGCCTACGGGGTGACCGGGCCGCTTCTGCGCGCCGCCGGCGTCAAATGGGACCTGCGCAAGGCGCAGCCTTACTCGGGCTACGAGCAGTACGACTTTGAGATCCCCACGGGCGTCAACGGGGACAGTTACGACCGGTACCTGGTGCGCATCCAGGAGATGCGCCAGTCAGTGCGGATCATCCGGCAGGCTCTGGACGGGCTGCCCGGCGGGCCCATCGTGGGGAAGGTGCCCAAGGTCATTAAGCCTCCGGTGGGCGAGGTCTACGTTTCCATCGAGGCGCCCAAGGGCGAGCTGGGTTACTACATCGTCAGCGACGGCTCCACGCAGCCTTACCGGGTGCGGGTGCGGCCCCCCTCCTTCGTCAATCTCCAAGCGCTGGACAAGATGTGCCGCGGGGCGCTGGTCGCCGACGTCGTTGTGGTCATCGGCACCATTGACATTGTGCTCGGCGAGGTGGACCGCTGATGCGCAAGTTAGTTCGCAAGATCCTGCTGCTTGACCTGATCGAGGGTCTCCGGGTTACCTTCCGTTACCAGCATCCCAAGTTTATTTATACCGAGCAGTACCCGGCTGAGCGCCCCAAAATCGCAGAACGTTTCCGGGGCGCGCCAAGACTGAACATCCACCCGGAGACGGGCGAGACGCTTTGTATCGCCTGTAACCTCTGCGCGCTGGCCTGTCCGGAGAATCTCATCGTGGTGGGCAGCGAGCGGGATGAAAAAACGCGTCGCAAGGTACTCACCACATTCACCTACGACACCTCGCGCTGCATGTTCTGCGGCCTGTGCGAGGACGCCTGCCCCACGGACGCCCTGGAGCTGACCCAGGACTTCGAACTGGCCAGTTACACCCGGGAGGGCGCCATCTGGGACCGGCAGATGCTCGAAGAAGGGCCACGTCCTGTCAAGTACCCCTATTGACCTATGTGGGTTGACGCGCTTTTCTTCTATCTGTTCGCCGCCATCACCCTGGCGGGCGCGCTGCTGACCATCACCCGCCGCAACGCGGTGCACAGTGCCATCTCACTCATCCTGTCGCTGATCGGCGTGGCTGGGCTGTTCCTGTTGCAAAAGGCGGAATTCCTGTTCGCCGTCCAGATCGTGCTTTACGTGGGCGGCGTCATGGTCCTGTTTTTGTTCGTCATCATGCTGGTGAATCTAGACCAGGCCGCGCGCATGCGGCAGTTCAGCGGGCAGTGGTGGCTGGCGCTGGCCTGCGTGCTGGCGGTAGCCACAGAGATCGTTTACGTGCTCACCCGCGGGTCGCGGTCCATCCAGCTTGCGCCTTCCGCGCGACCGGCGGGGGGAGGCAACGTCGAGCTCGTGGCCGACGTACTCTTCAAGCAGTACCTGCTTCCCTTCGAGCTGGCCTCCATCCTGCTGCTGGCCGCTATCGTGGGCTCGGTCATCATGGCGAGAAAGAGGGTCTGATGCTGTACCCTGTCACTCCCGCTCACTATCTGGTGCTGGGGGCGGCGCTGCTGGCCATCGGAACCATCGGCGTGCTGGCTCGCCGCAACATCGTGGTCATTTTGATGTCCATCGAGCTGATTCTCAACGGGGTCAACCTGAACCTGATCACCTTCTCGCAGCATCTGGGCCAGGTTCATGGTCAGGTCTTCGCCATCTTCGTGATTACGGTAGCCGTGGCCGAGGCCGGCGTAGGTCTCGGGCTGTTGATCGCGCTGTTCCGCAACCGGGAAACCGTGCAGGCGGACGAAATCAACCTGCTGAAATGGTGAGAGGCGGATGAACTTTCTCGAGCTGATGTGGCTGATCCCGCTGTTCCCGCTGGCGGGGGCCATTGCCATGCTCCTGATCGGCCGGCGACTCGACCCGCAAGGCCCTTCCGAGGTCGCGCTGGCCCCGGGCATCGCGTCGCCGGTTTCTTCCCCGGCTCACCATCACGGCAAGGCTTCCCGTGCCCTCATTTCCGTGCTCTGCCCCGGCACGGTGCTGGTCTCGCTGATCTTTTCTCTCGGGGCAGTGGCGCAGTTGGCCTCGCTGCCCGGCCGCTCCTGGGAAGTGGTCAAGTTCACCTGGATAGCCGGGCTGCCGTTTTTCACCCAATCTGGCGCACCCGCGCGTTTTTCCGCCGACTGGGGCTTCCTGCTCGACCCGCTCAGCGCGGTCATGATCCTAGTGGTCACCAGCGTCGGCTTCGTCATTCATGTCTACTCGATCGGGTACATGGGGCACGAAGGAGGCTATTACCGTTTCTTCGGGTACATGAACCTCTTCGTATTCTTCATGCTGATGCTGGTGCTGGCCAACAATTACCTACTGATGTTCGTCGGCTGGGAAGGCGTGGGCCTGTGCAGTTACCTGCTGATCGGCTTTTATTTCCACAAAAAATCGGCGGCGGACGCGGGCAAGAAAGCTTTCGTAGTCAACCGGGTGGGCGATGCGGGTTTCATCCTGGGCATGCTGCTGATGTTCAGCGTCTTCGGTAGCGTGCGTTTCTTGGACGTCAACCAGGCCTTGGCCAGCGGGCGCTTCGCCGCGGAAACAGCGGGGTTCGGGGTGCTCAGCGCCATGGCCCTGTTGTTGTTTCTCGGGGCGACGGGCAAGTCCGCCCAGTTCCCGCTCTACACATGGCTGCCCGACGCCATGGAAGGCCCCACGCCGGTCTCCGCGCTCATCCATGCCGCCACGATGGTGACTGCCGGCGTCTACATGGTGGCCCGCTCGCACCTGCTTTTCCGGCTGGCGCCTGAAACCTCGGCCATCGTGGCCGCGATCGGCGCCTTCACCGCCATCCTTTCGGCCTCCATCGCCCTGGTGCAGAACGACATCAAGCGCGTGCTGGCCTACTCGACCGTGAGCCAGCTCGGCTACATGTTCATGGCCTGCGGCGTGGGCGCTTACTGGGTGGCCATTTTCCACCTGTACACGCACGCGTTCTTCAAGGCACTGCTGTTTCTCGGATCCGGTTCGGTGATTCACGCGCTGGGCGGCGAGCAGGACATGCGGCGGATGGGCGGACTCAAGGACAGGATACCCGTTACTTACTGGACCATGGTGATGGGGGCGCTGGCCATCAGCGGGATCCCTGGCTTCGCCGGCTTCTTCTCCAAGGACGAGATTCTCTGGCAGATTTACTCAAGTCCCCACGGTTCCAGGCTGATCTACGCGGTAGCGCTGCTAACGGCCGGCATGACCGCCTTCTATATGTGGCGGCTCATTTACATGACCTTCCACGGCGCGCCGCGCATGGACCCGCATACCTTGGCGCACGTGCACGAATCGTCGCCCGTGATGACCTATCCGCTGGTGGTGCTCGCCGCCGCGAGCGTGCTGGCGGGCTGGATCGGTGTGCCCAAGTTGTGGGCTTTCCTGCCCGAGGGCTTCCGCTCGTTCGAGCACTGGCTGGCGCCGGCGCTTAGCGTGCAGGCCGCGCCGCACGAGGCGGCCCAGGCGCACCAAGCGGCCACCGAGTGGCTCCTGATGGCCGTCTCGGTGGCGGTGGCCCTGGCAGGCATTGCCATTGCCCGGCATCTCTACGTGACCCGTCCCGAGCGGGTGGCCGCCCTGCGGCAGGCTGCCGGCCCGCTCTATACCGCCCTGGCCAACAAGTGGTACGTGGACGAGATTTACGATTTCCTCTTCGTCAACGGGCTGGGCAAGGGCGGCGGCGCCGCGCTGGCGCGCTTCGACAACCGCATCGTGGACGGCGGCGTCAACGGTGCCGGCTGGCTGGCACGCCTCACTTCGAGGCTCAGCATCTGGTGGGACACCTGGATTGTAGACGGCGCGGTCCGCTTGACGGCCTTCCTGGTCAAAGCGGCTTCTTTCCCGGTCCGCGTGCTGCACACCGGCTCGGTTCAAGCCTATGCCCTGGCCATCGTGCTGGGAGCAACCATGGTCTTCGCCTGGTACCTGACGCGGTAAGTCCATGAGCGAACACTGGCTGAGCATCGTTTTGTTTACCCCGCTGGCCGGGATGCTGGTCCTGCTGCTGATCCCTTCCCGACGGGCGGATCTGATCCGCGTCTGGGCGAACGTCGTGGGCGTGGCCGGTTTCCTGGTCTCGCTGCCGCTGCTGTGGCGCTTCGACAAGAACGCTTCCGGCTTCCAGATGGTCGAACGCCACGAGTGGATTCCCAGCCTGGGCGCGCGCTACATCGTGGGCATTGACGGCATCAGCCTGCTACTGGTGATGCTCACGACCCTGATCGGCGCGGTGGCCATTCTTTCTTCCTGGAGCGCGATCCAGGAGAAAGTCAAGCAATACTACGCCATGTTCCTGCTCCAGCAGACCGGCATGCTGGGCGTGTTCTTGGCGCTGGACTTTTTCCTGTTCTTCGTGTTCTGGGAAGTAACTCTGGTGCCGATGTATCTCATCATCGGCGTATGGGGAGGGCCGCGCAAACTCTACGCCGCCATCAAGTTTTTCCTGTACACGCTGGCGGGCAGCGTGCTCATGTTGCTGGGCATCCTCACGCTGTACTTCCAGCACTTCCAGCAGTTCGGCTTCTACACCTTCGAGATCGCCGAACTGATGAAACTGGACCTCCCGCCGGCCATCCAGCGCTGGGTCTTCTGGGCCTTTTTCATCGGCTTCGCCATCAAGGTGCCGATGTTCCCCTTCCACACCTGGCTGCCGGACGCGCACGTGGAAGCGCCCACCGCGGGCAGCGTCATCCTGGCCAGCATCCTGCTGAAGATGGGGACTTACGGCTTCATCCGCTTTTCGCTGCCGCTGTTGCCTAAAGCGGCCATGGACCCCGTGATCGTCAAGGCGCTGGTGGCGCTCTCGCTGGTGGCCATCATTTACGGGGCGCTGGTCAGCTTGATGCAGCAGGACTGGAAGAAGCTGGTGGCGTACTCCTCGGTGAGCCACCTGGGCTTCTGCACGCTGGGCATCTTCGCCCTCAATCCGAACGGGCTGGCGGGCAGCGTCATCCAGCAAATCAACCACGGCATTTCGACCGGGATGCTGTTTTTGATCGTGGGCATAGCCTATGAGCGCCGGCACACTCGCGAGATTGCCGAGTACGGCGGCCTGGCTCACGTCATGCCCAGGTACGCAACCGTGTTCGCCTTCGCCATGCTGAGCTCGGCGGGTCTGCCGCTGCTCAACGGGTTCATCGGGGAGTTCACGATCCTGCAAGGGGCCTTCGAAGCCAACCGCGTCTGGGCGGCCTTCGCCGCCACCGGCGTGATTCTGGGCGCAGCGTACCTGCTGTGGCTTTACCAGCGAACCATGCTCGGCCAGATCACCAACCCCAAGAACATCCACCTGTCTGATTTGAATCTGCGCGAGCTGACAGTGTTCCTGCCTTTGATGGCGTGGGCGCTCTGGATCGGGGTCTACCCCAAGCCGTACTTCGAAGTGCTGGAGAAGCCGGTCATCGAGATCGTTCAGAGGGTCCGACCCGATTACTTTCGCCACGCGCCGGTGATGGCGGCGGCGCCGCTGGAGGTGCTCCGGTGAGCGAATTCTACACCTCGCTGGAGCATTTCGCGCTCCTGCCCGCGCTGATGCTGGCGCTGTTCGGCTGCGCCGTGCTGTTGTTCGATTTCCTGCTGTTCCCCGATCCCCGCCAGCGCAAGTGGCTGCTCATTTTCGTGGCTCTGGGAATCGGCTTTGCCGGCGTCGGGCTGGCGCGGCAGCAGATATTCCTCGCCGCCGAGGGCCTGAACGAGTTCATAGCCTTCCGCGGCGCGCTGACCATTGACGGCTTTGCGATCTTCTTCAACTGGATCTTTCTGGCCGCCTCACTGATCGTAGCCCTGGTTTCTTACCGCTATCTGGAAATCGAGGGTGAACACCACGGCGAGTATTATGGCCTTATCCTGCTCGCCAACTGCGGGATGTACTTCCTGGCCGCCGGTTCCGACCTGATCACGCTTTTTGTCGGGCTGGAGCTGATGGCGGTCTGCTTCTACATCATGGTCGGTTTCCTGCGTTTCGACAAGCGCTCCAACGAGGCCGCCATCAAGTATCTGCTGCTCGGCGCTTTTTCCAGCGGGTTTCTGGTTTATGGCTTTTCGATCATGTATGGGCTGGCCGGCTCGACCCGGCTGGGCGACATCACTGCGGCGCTGGCTGCGCGTTCGGCGTGGGATCCCCTGGTATTCCTGGCCCTGGCCACCACGGCGGTGGGCCTGCTTTTCAAAGTCTCGGCCGTTCCCTTCCACATGTGGGCCCCAGATGCTTACGAGGGCGCGCCCACGCCGGTCACAGCTTACCTTTCCGTGGCCTCCAAAGCGGCCTCATTCGCCTTTCTGGTTCGCCTCTTCCTGGGACCGCTGATTTCCGCGCGCGAGGTCTGGATGCCCCTGCTGGCCACGGTGGCCATCGCCACCCTCACCGTGGGCAACCTCGCGGCGGTCACCCAGAGCAATATCAAACGGCTGCTGGCTTACAGTTCGATTTCGCACGCCGGCTACATCCTGCTCGGCCTGGTCGCGGGTAACCCGACGGGGATCAAGGGGGTGGCCGTCTACTTGCTGGTTTATACCTTCATGAACCTTGGCGCGTTCCTGGTGGTCGTCGCCCTGCGCCGCGAGCATATCCTGGGCGAAGACGTGGAAGATTTGAGCGGATTGATGCAAAAGAGCCCGGTGCACGCCTTGCTGATGCTTGTCTTTCTTCTATCGCTGGCCGGGATCCCGCCCACGGCCGGGTTCCTGGCCAAATACTACATCTTCTGGGCGCTGATCCAGGCGCGCCAGTACGTGCTGGCGGTCATTGCCGCGGCCTATGTCGCGGTGGCCATTTACTACTACTTCCGCGTGGTTCGCAGCATGTTCATCTCCGAAGCGGGCGATCGCGAGCCGCTGGCTTCCAGTTTCGGGCTGCGGGTCGCGCTGGGAGTAACCGGCGTGCTGACGCTGGCCATCGGCGTTTACCCCGAACCCTGGCTGGCCTTCGCCCAAAATTCGCTGTCGCTGCGGTAGGGTTCCATGCAGGAACTTCTCGTTCACCCCCTGTTCAAGCCCACGCTGATGGCGGTGGCGATCATCGCCTTGCTGCCGCTGGTAGTCGGCTACGTGGTTCTCCTGGAGCGCAAGATCCTGGCCGACTTTCAGGTGCGGCTGGGCCCCATGCGCGTCGGTCCCCACGGGCTGCTCCAGCCTATCGCGGATGCGGTCAAGCTGATCGTCAAGGAAGACGTGGTTCCCTCGGCCGCCGACCGAGGGCTGTTCCTGGCCGCGCCCGTGATTTCCATGGTCACCGCGCTGACGGCTTTCGCGGTCCTGCCCTTCAGCGAGCAGTTGCGGGTGGCCGACGTCAACGTCGGGCTGCTGGTCATCAGCGCCATGTCTGCCGTCGGCGTGCTGGGCATCGTGCTGGGCGGATGGTCAGCGAACTCGCATTACGCGTTGCTCGGGGCGCTACGCAGCGGCGCGCAGTTGATCAGCTACGAAGTGGCGCTGGCCTTCGCCCTGCTTTCGGGCGTCATGACGGCCGGCACCCTGAGCATGGTGGGCATCGTCAAGGCGCAGTACGAACGCCACATCTGGTTCGCTTTCGAAAACTACGGCCTCATGCTCATCCCGGCCACGGTGTACCTGATTGCCGCCGTGGCTGAAACCAACCGTGCCCCCTTCGATCTGCCCGAAGCCGAATCGGAGCTGGTGGCCGGTTTCCACACCGAGTACAGTGGCTTTCGTTGGGCGTTGTATTTCCTGGCCGAGTACACCAACATCTTCGTGGTGGCCGGGGTGATGGTCACGCTGTTCTGGGGCGGCTGGCTGCGGCCTTTCCCCAACGTCGCCTGGCTGGAGTACCCGCTCGACTATGTTTTCCCGCTGGCGCTGATGGCAGGCTCCGGAATCATTTGCTTCCCGCTGGCCGCACGGCTGAAAAGCCGCGCCAACGCCATCGGCCTGCGCGTGGTGGGGCTGGCGCTGGTGGGAATCGGCTTGCTCTTCCTGATTCCGCCGCTGAATCGTGCGGTCATCGGACCGTTCTGGTTCTTGCTGAAAGTCGCGGTGGTGATTTACGCGTTCATCTGGTTCCGCGGGACGTGGCCGCGCTTCCGCTATGACCAGTTGATGAACGTCGGCTGGAAGCGCCTGATACCGATTGCGATGGGCGCGGTGCTGGTGAACGCCGCAGTGGGAATGCTGAGGGCGGCGTAAGCCCTTCCCGTCAGCCCAAATCCACAGCCTTGACCACTTTCACCGCAGGATTTTCGCGCAACTGGGCCAGCACAGGTTCGGTCACCGGCTCATCGGTCTCGACCACAGCCACGGCCTCGAGCGGCCCGTCCGGACGCGGTCCCTCGCGGCGGCCCAGCGAGAAATTGGCGATGTTGATGCGATTGCGCCCGAGCACGGTCCCCACGTGGCCGATCACGCCCGGGACGTCCTGGTTCTTCATGAAAATCAAGCGCCCGGACAGCGGCGCCTCACAGTAGATGCCGTCCACCTGGATGAGACGGGGCTTGCCCAGCACCACCGCGCCCTCCACCGTGGTGACGCCCGCTTCGGTCTCCAGCTCCAGGCGCACCGAGTCTATGTGACTTGTCCTTTTCTCGTGACGCTCGGCAACGGCCAAGCTGCGCTGCGCAGCCACGTGCATGACGTTAACCAGGGTGACACGCTCGGAAAGCCAGCAGTTGAGCAGTCCCACCAGACCAGCGTTCCGGACCAGGTGGGTGTTGGCCTCGGCGATCCGGCCGAAGTACACCAGGCGCACGGCGCGCGGATGGCCGGGCGCGATCTGCGCGGCGAAAGCGCCCAGCCGCTGGGCCAGCGCCACGTAGGGGCCCACCACGCGGTACTGCTCGGGGGTGAGCGCGGGCATGTTGCAGGCGTTGATGGCGACGCCGTGGCGAAGGTACCCGAGGATCTGCTCGGCGATGCGCACGCCCACGATCTCTTGCGCCTCCTCAGTGGAGCCGGCGATGTGGGGGGTGGCGATCACCGAATCCAACTGGAGCAGCCGCCAGTCGGGCGGCGGAGGCTCGGGCTGGAACACATCCAGCGCCGCGCCCGCCACCCGGCCGGACTCGAGCGCCTCGTAAAGAGCGTCGTGGTCAATCAACTCGCCGCGCGCGCAGTTGACGATGCGGACGCCGGGCTTCATCTGCTCGAAGGCAGCTCGGTTGAGCATGCCGCGCGTCTCGGGCGTGAGCGCCACGTGCAAGCTCAGGTAGTCGCTTTGGGCGAAGAGCCGGGCCCTGTCCACCAGCTCGATGCCCAGATCGGCGGCAGCCTCCGGGTTGACGTAGGGGTCGCAGGCCAGAACCCTCATCTCGAAAGCGCGGGCGCGCCGCACCACCTCGCGCCCGATGCTCCCCAGGCCCAGAACGCCGAGCGTCTTGCCCCGCAGCTCGCTACCCATGAATTTCTTCTTTTCCCACTTGCCCGCGCGCATGGAAGCGCTGGCCTGCGGTATGGAGCGGGCCAAGGCCAGCATCAGCGCGATCGTGTGTTCGGCCACCGAGACCGCGTTGCCGCCCGGCGTGTTCATCACCAACACGCCGGCGGCGGTGGCAGCGGCCAGATCCACGTTGTCCACGCCTACTCCTGCGCGTCCGATCACGCGAAGTTTGGGCGCCTTCTCCAGCACCTCGCGCGTGACCTTCACCGCGCTGCGCACGATGAGGGCCTCGGCCTCGGGCAGGCTGGCCAGATACTCCTTGGGATTGGAAACGATCACGTTCCAGCCCGGCTGGCGAAGCAGCTCGATCGCCGCCGGAGCGATGCTTTCCGCCACCAGGATCTTCATGCCAGCGCTGCCTCCCGGGCGAAGGCCGCCTCCGCATAAACCTTCTGCGCGGCGGCCACGCCGCTGCCGTAGGGCACCGGAAACCCGTGTGCGTTGAGGATGATCTCCAGCCCCGCGATGATCGCGAAAACGTCAGCAAAATCGAAGTAACCCAGGTGCGCAATGCGGAAAATCTTGCCTTTCATGGTGCCCTGGCCGTTAGCGATGATCGCGCCGAAGCGGTTGCGGAATTCCTTCACGATGAGGCCGGAGTCCCAGCCAGCGGGCGCTTTCACCGCGGTAACCGAGGTCGCGGGAGTGTCCTGGGCGAACAACTCCAGGCCCAGCTTGCGGACTGCCTCGCGCGTGGCGCGGGCCAGCAATTGCGCGTTCTCGATCAGCTTGTCCATGCCGATCTGTTTGATGTAAGCGAGGGCGGCGCCCAGCGCCAGTAACAGGGAGGTCGAGGGCGTCCAACTCGATTCGCCCTTGTCGGCGTTTTTCTTCTCCTTCTTGAGGTCGAAGTAGTAATGGGGCAAGCCCGCGGTCTCCGCGCGGCGCCACGCCTTGGGGCTGATGGTGATGAAGGAAAGGCCGGGCGGGATCATGAAGGCCTTTTGCGATCCGCCCACGACCACATCGAGACCCCAGCCGTCAATGTCCAGCGGCATGGTCCCGATGCCGGTAATGGCATCCACCACGAAGATGGCCTCGGTGCGCCCCACGGCCTCGGCCATCCTGCGCACGTCATGCGCCACCCCGGTCGAGGTCTCCGAAGCCTGTACGAAGACGCCCCGCGCGTCGGGATGAGCGGCCAGCGCTTCGGCCACCTGTTCCGGGGGGACGGCGCGGCCGTACTCGGCCTGCAAGACCACAGGCTCGAGGCCGAAAGCGCGTGCGATTTCCACCCACCGTTCGCCGAACTTGCCTGCCGAACAACAGATCACCTTCTCCCCGCGAGAGAACAGATTCGAGACGGCGGCCTCCATCGCGCCCGTGCCGGACGAACAGAACACGAGCACGTCGTGGGAGGTGCCCAGCACCTCTTTGAGGTCCTTCAGCGCCGCCTGGTAAACGCGGCGAAAGTCCTCGGTGCGATGGTGGATGTCGGATGCCATCATGGCCTGCAACGCGCCGGGATACAGCGGCGTCGGCCCGGGAGTCAACAACCTTTGCTTTCGGATATGCATGAGATACAGCTCTCCTCTCTCTCGCGGTGAAGGGTAGTTTCATATGATAGCAGATCCGCAGGCCCGGTTCGACCATGGCGGTCATTACGGGATCGTTACAATGGGTGTGTGGTCGCCCTCGAAGACATCCGGAAGGCGCACACTCGCATCCGCGACCGCATCCGGCGAACCCCGGTGGAACACTCGCGAGGCTTCGACCAGCAGGCGGGTGTGCGCTGTCTGTTCAAGTGCGAGAACTTGCAACGCGCCGGGGCCTTCAAAATTCGCGGCGCAACGAACTTCATCCTCCAGCTCGATGGCGATCAATTGCGCCGGGGCGTGGTGGCGTACTCATCGGGCAACCACGCCCAGGCGGTAGCGCTGGCGGCCCGCGAAGCGGGAGCGGCGGCCACCCTGGTCATGCCCGCCGACGCGCCGTGCTCCAAGCTGGAAGCCACTCGCGCGCGCGGCGCCCGCATCGTCACCTACGACCGGCAGCGGGAAAGCCGGGAGGCCATCGCTGAAACCATCGCGCGCGAGAGCGGTGCGACGCTGGTGCCGCCGTTCGACCATCCGTGGATCATTGCAGGGCAAGGCACGGTCGCGCTTGAGCTGCTGGAGGACGCGCCCGAACTGAACGCGGTCATCGCGCCGCTGGGCGGGGGCGGCC
>JBMFPL010000068.1:0-12107 GCA_049969115.1 Bryobacteraceae bacterium
CCGACCTACGTGGTCTCCACCGGTGGCAAGTACATCTACGATGACGACCAGGAGACGCCCAACACACAACTGGCCACCTTCGACTACGGCGATTGCGAGATCGTGTTCGAGGTCCGCGGCCTAATCACTGGCGGCGAGGATGGCCTCCAGCCCCGCGGCCAAAACACCATCGGCAACCTCTTCCTGGGAGCCGAAGGCTACATGGCCGTGGACGGCGCCGGTTTCCAGGTGTACAAGGGCGAGAAGCGCGAACTGGCCATGGAAGAAAAAGCTTCCGGCGCCGACACCATCCCCCACATCGAAAACTTCTTCAAGGCCGTCCGCAGCCGCAATTACAAAGACCTGAACGCGGACGTGGAAATTGGCGTCATCTCCGCCTCCCTGTGCCATCTGGCCAACATAAGCTATCGGCTCAAGCGCGCCTTGCGCTTCGATCCCAAAGCCATCAAGTTCGTGGGGGACGAGGAAGCCAACCGCATGCTCACCCGCGAATACCGCAAACCCTACGTGGTGCCGGAAAAGGTTTGAAGTGGTTTCCCAAAACGGGCGGCGCGCCGCGGACCGGCCAGCGCGACCCCCGCGCTACAATAACGGCTTATGTCGCGAGAATACCCGCTGGTCCCGCGGCGCGTGCCGCGCGTGGAGACGCCTTTCCGCAGGATCATCACCGAACTGCCCGTCCCCGAATCCATCCCCATCCTCGAGCGGCTGGCCAAATACGAACCGCTGGCCATGCGGGGCCAGCCTCCTGTGGTCTGGCATCGCGCCGAAGGCTTCCAGGTTTTCGACGCCTGGGGCAACTGCTGGGTGGACTGGTCCAGCGGCGTGCTCATCACCAACGCTGGCCACGGGCGCCAGGAAGTCGTCGACGCCATCGTTGAGCAGGCCCGTTCGCGCCTGCTGACCAACTACTGCTTCCCCAGCGAGATCCGGGCGCGGCTGGTCGAGCGGCTGGCCTCGCTGCTGCCCGAGCCGCTTAAAAAGGTCTTCCTGCTGACCACCGGCTCGGAAACCATCGAGTGCGCTATCAAGCTGGCCAGATCCTGGGGCGTCAAGCAGGGTGGCCGCAGCAAGCACGTCATCGTCTCCTACGAGAAGGCATTTCATGGCCGCACGCTGGGCGCCCAGCAGGCCGGCGGCATTCCGGCGCTGAAAGAATGGATCATCAACCTGGACCCTGGCTTCGTGCAGGTGCCTTTCCCCGATGGCTTCTGGACCCAGGACACCTCTTTCGATGGCTTCGAGCGCGCGCTCTACGAGCTGGGCGTGGAGCCGCAGAATGTGGCCGCGGTCCTGCTCGAAACCTACCAGGGCGGCACGGCCGCCTTCGCCCCCGTCGAGTACATGAAGGCGCTGCGCGAGTGGTGCACCGGACACAAAGTCCTGCTGATCTGCGACGAGGTCCAGGCGGGCTTCGGGCGCACGGGAACCCTGTGGGGCTTCGAGCACTATGGCATCGTGCCCGACATCGCCTGCTTCGGCAAAGGCATCTCAAGTTCGCTCCCCATTTCTGCCGTGGCCGGGCGTCCTGAAGTCATGGACCAGTTCGCTCCCGGCACCATGACCTCGACGCACACCGGCAACCCGGTTTGCTGCGCTGCGGCCCTGGCCTCCATCGAAACCATCCTCCGCGACGGGCTGGTGGAGAACTCCCGCCGCATCGGCGCCTTGCTCCACCAGAAACTGACCGAGCTGGCCTCGCGCTTCCCGCAAATCGGCGCGGTGCTGGGCAAGGGCATGGTAGCGGGCGTGATTTGCGTGCGTCCCTCCACCGGTGAGCCGGACGGGGATCTGGCCTGGGAAGCCGTGCGTCGCTCGGTGGAAAAAGGCGTGCTCATGTTCAGCCCGGTGGGTTACCTGGGTTCCACGATCAAGGTGGCGCCGCCGCTGGTGCTCACCGAAGCAGCTCTCGAGGACAGCGTGGCCGGCTTCGCGGAAGCCTTCGCCGAAGCCCTGGCAACGCAGGAGGCGGCAGTGCGATGAATCCCCCGCAGGTTCTCATCGTCGGCGGCGGCATGATCACGCACGATCAGTTGCTGCCTTCGGTCTGGCACATGCAGCGGCAGGGGCTGCTGGGCGAGATCTCCATCTGTGCGCTGACTGCTCGCCCACTCAAGGAGCTGATGGAGTCGGAAACCCTGCGCCGGGCCTTCCCCGATCGCACCTTCCGGCCCTACCCCGATCTCTCGGGCGACCTCGATGCTCCTCAGCCCGAACTCTACCGCGAACTCATCCGCCGCATGCCGCCACGCAACATCGTCGTGGTGGCCGTGCCCGACCAGCTCCACTATCCCGTCATCATGGAAGCCCTGCGCGCCGACCAGCATGTGCTCACGGTGAAGCCGCTGGTGCTCACTGCCCGCCAAGCCGAGGAAATCGACAACGAGGCCCGCGAGCGCGCGCTCCTGGTGGGCATCGAATACCACAAGCGCTTCGACGACCGCGCTCTGATCGCCCGCCGCCGCTACCGCGAGGGCTTGTTCGGCGAGTTCCGCCTGGGCGTGGCCTGGCTGCTGGAAAAGTGGTACTACCGGCACTCGAACTTCCAGAACTGGTGCACGGTGGAGAATTCCGACGCCTTCACCTACATCGGATGCCACTACGTGGACCTGGTGCATTTCATCACCGGCCTGCTGCCGGTTTCCGTCAGCGTCTACGGCATCCGCGACCGCTATCCCAACGGCAACGAGGGATTCCTGTGGACCGACGCGCGCGTGATATGGTCCAATGGCGCCTGCTTGACCGTTCAGAACGCCCTGGGCTTCCCCGATGAAGGCCCCGGGACCAACTCCCAGGGTTTGACCATGTATTGCGCGGGCGCAGACAACGGCGCCTGGCTGGCTCACGACGACCAGTTCCGCGGCATCCAGTACTGCTACACGCGCCGCCCCGGCGGTCCCGGTTCCACCATCTACGCCGAACCCAGCCCCGACTACTTCCAGTATGTGGATCTGGGTGGCCCCGGCCTGGTCCCCGTGGGCTACGGTTACCGCTCCGTGGAATTCATCCTCCGCAGCGCCCTGCGGCTGGAGCAGGAAACCGAGGGGATGCCGCCCTTGGAGGCGCTTCGGCGGCGCCGCGAGCTGCTGGAAGAAATGGACAGGGCGGGCGTGATGGCCACTGCTGCCAACAGTCGCTATAACGAGCTGGTGATCGAAGCGGGCAGGCTCTCGATCCTCAATGGCGGCCGCGAAGTGCGAATTGATTACGGCCCACCGGCGAAGGTTCACCTGGTTTGAGCCTGGGTGGAGATCGTCGGATTCCCCCAGCGGGGTAACACGACGGCCCGCCAGCGCCGTCTTAATTGCTTGGGCGCTGGCCCGTGCTGGATGCGCCTCAGCGTGGCCGTGCGCCAGATGCGGTATCCTGTCAGGCTAGCCGGGAGCTGATTCTCCTGAAGCCGTGACTCATCCCAGGAGGTCAAGTTGGATCTGAGAGCCATCCTGAGCGTCATTCTTGCCAGCCTGTTGGCGTGGCCCTTGCCAGCCCAGCAGCCTACTGGTCCCGGCCCTCAAGTCGCCCAACCCCCGCCGGGCCAGCCGGCGGCGCGCCAGGCGCCCGAGAAGCAGCAGCCGGGCACACCCGTTCAAGCCCAGCCTGCGGAGGCGCCCGCCAGACCTGAACCGCCCGGAATCCTGAAGGTGGTGGTCATCGAGGGCGAGGGCGCCGTGAACAACATTCGCACGCGCTCGGCTGTGGCGCCCGTTGTCGAAGTCCGCGACGAAAACGACAAGCCCGTAGTTGGCGCTGAGGTGGTCTTCCAGTTGCCACCCGCCGGTCCCGGCGGCGTTTTCCACGGCTGGATGCGGACGCAAACCGTCCGAACCAACGAGCAAGGCCGGGCCGCCGCCAGCGGCTACACCCCCAACGACCAGCCGGGCCGTTTCAACATCAAGGTCACGGCGACACTGGGCAACAAGACCGGCAGCGCCGTGATCGCGCAAAGCAACGTCTATCGCGGAGGGACGGCGCCCGGCGCCTCCAGCGGGCGCTCGGGATTGTGGAAGATCCTGGTGGGTCTGGGCGTTGCCGGCGCCGTGATCGGCGCAGTGGCCGCTACGCGCGACACTGGCACCTCATCTCCGGCCGCCTCCAGGCCGATCACCATCACGCCTGGCCCCATCACGGTGGGAAGCCCGCGCTGACAAAGAGGGTAGCGTCATGAAGGCAACAGGAATTCTGCTTGGGTTGCTGGCCGTCGCATCGCTGCCAGCGCAGATGCTGCAAATCGAAGGACCCGTTTCGGGCTTCGTGTTCGATGAAAGCTCGCAAACTTTGCGCCCCATCGTGGGCTTGCCCGGCGCCGCGTACCTGGGCGATCCGGTCGCCAGCGGGCTGTTATGGGCCAGCGTGGCGCCCGGCGGCCCTTCGGCGCTGGCACTCAAGGACGGCCTGCTCTTCAGCCTCCTCGAGCTGAAGTCTCTCAGCCCTGTGTGGGCACGGATCGAGAACGTGCAGATCCTCCCTGAACGGGCTGCTTGGGCGGAGGACGGCTCGGCAGTCCTTATTTACAGTGCGGCCACCGGATCGGCTCAATGGATTCGCATGAGCGAAACGCCGATAGCCGAAGAACCGCTCCCGCTCGCGGCTGCGAGCGCGCTGGCGGTAGACCGTCAAGGTCGAGTGATCGCGGCGACGCCCGACGGCGTGTTCTTGACGGCGGGCGGGCAGGTCCAGCCTCTACTGCCCGCTTTGCGCGCCGCCGCGCTCGCCATCGCCGCGCACGACCTGCTCGTCGCCGGTGTCAATGGCGAGATCTGGAGGGTCCGCGACTACGCCGGGCAGGCGGTGCCCGAACTCGTCGCCGCGGTCGAGGACCCGGTGGGAGTAGCGGCTTCTCCGGACGGCAAGTACTTGTTCGTCGCCGATCGCAGCCGGCGCTCGGTCGAGATTTTCGAACTTGCCAGCCGCGCCCCCGTGGCCAGGCTGACCGCCGAGGCCGAGCCCCTCACGCTGGCCAGGCTATCAGAGAACGACGTGTGGCTTCTGCGCACCAGCAGCGGGCCGTCCGATCCCCTGCTGCTGCTGAAGACAAATCCCGAACCGGGCATCTGGTTCGTTCCTGCGGGGAAAGGAGAATAACGGATGCGGCGGAGGAGGCTTCTGGCGCTGTCCTCGATCACACTGATTCTTGCTTCCGCGGCCCTGGCGCAGGCCACGGCGCCTTTTACGTTGCAGGTTCAGCTAGGCCCCAATCGCTTCACCATCGCGGACGGAGGCACCATCACCTTGCCCGCTGACGCCATCGGCCTGGCTGCCTCTGCGCTGGTCACCATGAACTACGTGGGTACCGGTACCTACGTCATCGTGAATAGCGTGGATCTGACAGGTCACGCCGACTTCTCGGTGACCGGTGTGCCTGACTTGCCGGCCACTTTGATGCGCAACCAGAGCCTGAGCTTCTCGATACGCTACCTGCCCACCTCTGGCGCCACGGCATCGGGCCGGGTCGCCGTCAGTTACACGGACGGCCGGACACTGTCGGTCCTCACGATCAATCTGGTGGGCGTCGCCCCCGATTTCGCTTTCAGCTACATCCCACCCGGGGGCAATGCGACGCCCCTGGCGCCGGGTGGCGCGGTGAGCTTCCCGCCCACATCGCTCAACACCACCGCCACCGCGACTTTCATCCTCACCAATCGCGGCAGCGGCGCGGGCAAGGTCAACAATATTACGGGCGGCGGCGGTGCTTTTCAGCTCGCTGGTCTGCCGCTCCCGCCCGTCACGGTGGATGCCGGCAAGGATCTGCGTTTCTCCATCCAGTTCACCCCGTCGCAGCTTGGGCCCAGCCAGGGTAGCCTCCAGATCGAGTTCATAGACAGGCGGGTCAGTTTCAACCTGCAAGGCTCGGGATCAGGCGCCCTCTACGCCTATGAGGTGGTCTCGCCCACGGGCTCGGTAGCGGTTGCGCCCAGCCAGGCCATTGCACTGCCGGATGCGTCCGTCGGGGACAAGAGCAGCGTGACGGTGCGCGTGCGCAATAGCGGCAACGCTGACGGTACGATCAGCGTGATCAGCGTGCAGGGGACTGGGTTCGCCTTGGCGGACCTGCCTTTCCTGCCACTGACGCTGGCGCCTGGGGCTTCGGCCACGCTCACTATCACCTTCAGCCCGGCTCAACCTGGCCGAGCCACAGGGCGGCTGCGCATCGGCGCGGACGCCTTCGATCTGACGGGCAACGGACTGGGCGCCACCCTGGTTTACTCGTACGCGGTAGAGGGCGTCAGCACCGCGGTGCAACCGGGTGGGACGGTCGTCTTCACACCCGCGGCGGTCGGGCGCAGCAGCAGCGTTGACTTCATCGTGACCAACACGGGCACGGCGGCTGCCACGATCAACAGCATCACGCTCGGCGCCACCAGCACCCCCTTCACCCTGGTGGATGTACCCGCCCTGCCGGCCACGCTGGCGCCCGGGGCGAGCCTGCGGTTCACGGTCCAGTTCGCGCCCACCGCTGTCGGCGTCGCTACCGCAACTCTGAAAATCGACACTCAGAGCTTCACGCTTTCGGGCTCCGGAGGACCGCCTGCCCCCCTGCCCTCTTACCGGTTCATCGCGCCCACCGGTTCATTGCAGCCCATGCAGCAAGTCTCGGTGGGCCTTGCCCTTGACGCACCTTACCCGCTGCCGCTTACCGGCACGCTGACGCTCACCTTCAACTCCGACGTGTTCAGCCCGGATCCGGCGGTGCAGTTCGCTACCGGCGGCCGCACCGTGAGCTTCACCATCCCGGCCAACACCACGCGTGCCCTGTTTGCGGGCAACGCTACGGAGATCCGTTTGCAGACTGGCACGGTGGCGGGCAGCATCGTATTGACTCCCTCCTTCGCCACGCAAAGCGGGATTGATCTGACCCCCGTGAACCCGCCGGCCCTTAGCTGGAGCATTCCCCAGACCGCCCCGCGCCTGCTCAGCGTCGCGCTGTCCTCCAAGGCCAGCAACACGCTCACGCTGCTGGTCAGCGGTTACTCCACCAGCCGCTCGATCACGCAGATGGATTTCCAGTTCACTGCGGTCGAAGGCGAGAACCTGGGCACCACCAAGCTGACGCTCAACGCCGAGCCCAGCTTCCTGGCCTGGTACCAAAGCACCACTTCCCAGCAATACGGCAGCCTGTTCACGGCCACCGTGCCTTTCACCCTGCAAGGCGACGTCAAGAACGTCTCGACCCTGGCCGACGCCATTCAGTCCATCTCCGTCACCTTGAGCAACCGGCTGGGGACCTCATCGTCGGTGACGATTTCGCTCCGTTAACCTGCCCGCGGGACGCACGGGGAAAGCTGCGGCGCCCGCCATGCTAGGATCGTGGGTGATGAGCGCGGGCGGGCCGCGCGGCCGAGGGTGCACGCGCCGGTCCTGTTTGCTTTGGTTGACGGCCGTTGCCCGGGCCGCCGCCCAAAAAAGGCGTGTGTGGCCCGCCGAGCGCTTGGTTTACCCCGATCCGGCGACCGAGTTTCCTGTAGAGCGACTGACCGATCCAGCCAATTCCAGCTTTCTCCCGCCGCTCGGAGCCCGCGCCTTCGCCCGCAAGAGCGGGTTTCTCATCTATGCCTCGGATCGCGCAGGATCGTTCCAGCTCTACCGGATGCAGGAACGCACCGGCGAGTCCGAGCAATTGACCGAAGCCGCCGCCCTCGACCCGCAGGCTTTCACGCTCGCGGCCGATGACGAAGGCTTCTGCTTCTGCGACGGCCCCGTGCTGCATCGTGGCTCGTTGCGGACCATCAAGACCAAAACGCTTTACCACACGCCCCAGGGGTGGCGGCGCGAACCGGGGTTGAGCCTCTCGCCGGACGGCAAGCAGATTGCCTTGGTGGAGTCCGCTGCGGGCCGGTGGCGGCTGCGCCTGATCCGCACAGGCAGCGGCCGCTCCGTCACGCTCGCCGAGCATACGGCGCCGATCCGTGACCCCGTTGCCGGGCCGCGCGAGCAGGTCCTCTATATCTGCGAGGACCGCCTGTGGCTGGCGGGACCGCGCGCAAGTCCCCCTCAGCGCCTCCCCATCCCCGATGGAAATGTCCTCCAGGCCTGCTGGGCGCCCGACGGCCGCCGCCTCATCTACCTGCTCCAGCCCGCGGGCAAGGCAAAATTGGCCGAGATCCGCGAGTACGAACCCACGCCGCCAAACGACCGCCTGGTCGCGGCGACCAGCCAGTTCGCCTGCTTTGCCGTGAACGGAGACTCGTCGGTTTTCCTGGGCGCCAGCGCCAGTGTTGCTTCCCCTTACTTGCTGCTGTTGCTCCGTGTCACGCGGCGGGAGCTGGCTCTGTGCGAACACGCAGCGCGCGATCCCTCTCGCGTGCGCCCCAGTTTCAGTCCCGACAGCCGGCGCGTTTATTTCCAGAGCGACCGCGAGGGAAAATTCGCCCTGTACCGGATGAACGTGGAACGGTTGGTCGAACCCACGGACACACAAGCTCGAGTACGCAGCGCCGGCCGCTCGCCGGTGTAACCCAGGCAAGTTGCGCGTCGCCCCAAAAGCTAAGTGGTTGTGTGTCGTAAGATGAAGCTAGCACATGCCGCAGCCGGCCTTGAGGTATCCCGCATGAAAATCTCCTCTTCCCTCCTGGCCCTGATCGCGCTGCTGTCCTGGACGGGCTGCAACCGGCGCTCGGCCGAGCAGGCCAGGCGCGATTCAGGACCAGTGCCAATCCGTGTGGCGCCGGTGGTCACGCGCCAGATCCACCGCGTGGTGGAAGCCGTCGGGACCCTGTATCCCTACGAGGAAGTGATCGTCAGCACCGAAGTGGATGGGCGCGTCGAGCAAGTGCGCTTCGATCTGGGCGACGCGGTGGCCGAAGGCGATGTGCTTGTGCGCATCTCCGACGAAGAGCAACGCTACCTGGTGGCGCAGACGGAAGCCCAGCTCCGCCAGGCCCTGGAGCGGCTCGGCCTGAAAAACGAGGAGGAAAAGATACGCGACATCCGGGAAACGCCCGACGTCCGGCGTGCGCAGGCCGATCTGTTCGACGCCGAACAGCGCTACAAGCGCGTGCGCGAGCTGGTGGAACAGGGCATCGGTTCCCGACAGGATCTCGATCAGGCCGAGGCGCGTTACAAGGCCATGCAGGCCGCTTACGACGCCACGCTGAACCAGACCCGCAACCTCATCCAGCAGGTCGAGCAGTACAAGGCCAGCCTCCAGCTCCAGCGCAAGCGCCTGCGCGACACCTCCGTGCGCGCCCCGTTCGCTGCTTACGTCAAGGAGCGCCAGGTCACCGTGGGCCAGTACGTCCGCGTCAACACGCCGCTGTTCACGCTGGTCAAGATCAACCCCATACGATTGCGCGCCGAGATCCCCGAACGCATGGTTCCCTGGGTCCAGAACGGGCAACCGGTGGAGGTTTACGTCGAGGCCTACCCTGAACGCCGCTTCGAAGGGCGTGTCTGGCGCATCTCTCCCACCGTGGACCAGAGCAAGCGGACCTTCCTGGTCGAAGCCCTCATCCAGAACCCGGGCGGCGAGCTCAAACCTGGCTCCTACGCCAAAGCCAGGATCCGCACCAACCGGTTCGAGCAGGTTTACCTGGTACCCGTGCGCGCGCTCAACTATGTGCTGGGCACCAACAAGGTTTACGCCGTGCGCGGCAACTCGGTGGAACCGCGCGAGGTCAAGCTGGGAGATCGCTTTGGCCAGGAGGTGGAAATCGTCGAGGGAGTGCGCCCCGGCGAGATGGTTGCCATCACCCAACTGGCGCGGCTGGAAAGCGGCGCCAGCGTACGGGTGGTCGAGGAGGGCGCCCGCTCGGAGTGATTGCCAATGCGCCGGCTCCTGCTGCTGCTTGCGCTCTGGTTCCCCGGCGACACTTCCACGCGCTTGCTGGTCACCGTGCTTGATCAGCGCACCGGCCGCCCGGTCACGGATCTCAAACCCTCCGAATTCCGGGTTTACGACGAAGCCGCCCTGCGCACGGTCGAATCGGCGGAGCCCGCCACGGGCGTGCTCGATGTGATGATGTTGCTCGATTCCAGCCTGGTGGGAGCGATCGTCCGGCCAGTGGCGGAGAACCTCATCGAGCAGCTCCAGAGCAAGGATCAGATGGCCATTGTCAGCTTCCATTCCTCGGCCGACCTGATCCAGAACTTCACCTCCAGCAAGGAGTTACTCAGGCGCGCGCTGCTCAGGGTCAAATACGGCAATGTGCCAAACGTGCTCGACGCCCTTTACGCGGCGATCGAGGACGGCTTCCAGGAATCCGGTTTCCGCCGCGTCCTCATCCTTTTGACCGCCGGGCTGGAAGGATCGAGCCGGGTGGGAGAACGGGAGGTTTTGCGCCTGGCCCGGCGGCGCAACGTCTCCATTTACCCGGTCTATGTGCTGGGCTCCGGCCGCAGCCTCTTCGAGAACCTCGCCCGCCAGACTGGGGGCGCCTGGTTCGTAGTCCGCGACCTCAAACGCGCTGGCGGGCCGCCAGGACTGCGCATCTTCGAAGTGATCCGTTCACCCTACATACTCACTGTCGCCGGTAACCTGTCGCTGGGAGAGAAGGTCAGAATCGAGATCGAGCGGCAGGGGCGCTTCCAGATCAGCGCCCTCCCTTTGGAGTAAGCGGGGCAAGCCCGGTCAACGCGGGTTCTGAACTTTGGGCGTCGCCAGGTAACCTATTATCTGGTCCTTGCGCACCTCGTTGACAACAATCTCGTAGGGTTGCTTAGCGCGCGATACGTAGAACTGGACCGGCTCGTTGACGTTGCGGTCTTTCTTCTCGACCCTCTTGTCGTCAGCAATTACGTCAATGGTGTACTTGTTACGCTTGGGATCGGTTTTCTTGAGCAGGATCGAGATATCGCCCACCCGCTGCGGCGCCTTGGCCTTCTTGAGGTCGAACTCGAAGTAATTGCGATCCCCCAGAGCCTTCAGGGCAGCCAGCTCCTTGGCGTTGGTCGCGATGAGGCCGCTCATTACGCCCATATCGCCGGTCATGCGCTTCAGCTCGGCAATGGTTTTCTCCAGCTCGGACTTGGTCGAGGCAACTTCCGTCTTCACCGTAGAGACCTCGGTGGAGACCTCCCCCAGCTTGGCGGTGGTGGCTGCCGTCGTCTGCTTGACCTCGGAAAGTTCGCTCGCCACCTGTTGATGCTGCCGGCGCTGTTCCTCGGCAAGTTGCCGCGCCAGTTGCTCGGCCCTGGCCAGAGCTTCGGTCCTGGCCTGACCCACGGCCATGGCCGCCTGCCGGCGCGCCGCCTCCAGCTCGTCGCGCAATTCATCCAGATGGCGACGGCTGGCCGCGCTGGTCATCTTGCTCGCCTCTTTCAGATTGGCGATTTCCACCTGCATGGACTCGCGCAGCCTGGCAACGTCGGTGCGCAAGCCGTCCAATTGCACGAACAACACAACCGTGGCCGCCACCAGGGCAATAACCGCGCCGAACAGCAGCGGGATCACGATCCGCGAACCGCCTGTCCCCCCAGGTTGGGGCGATGCCTCGAAACCGCTCATGAAATGCCTCCTGCCGTTGATTGTAGCACCCCGGGGCGCCAAAGCTATTGGCCTTCGCCGCCTGCCTGCTATCCTATGGGCGCAATGACCCCTGAGCAAAGAGAACGTTACTCGCGCCAGATTGCCCTGGTGCAGGTGGGCGAAGAGGGTCAGCAAAGGCTGGCCGCGGCCACAGCCGCCATCGCCGGCCTCGGCGGCCTGGGTAGCTTGCAGGCCGCGGCATTGGCGAGGGCCGGCGTGGGACGGCTCATCCTCATTGATCGCGATCGCCTCGAGTTGAGTAACCTCCACCGGCAGTGGCTGTACGAGGAGAACGACCTGCGGGAAGGCTTGCCCAAGGCCCTCGCTGCCGCCCGCCATCTGGCGCGCATAAATTCCGAGATTCAACTGGAACCCGTCGTTGCCCAGTTGACCTCCGCCAATATCGCCGATATCCTCGGACCAGCGAACGTGATCCTCGACGGCTCGGATAATTTCGAAACCCGCTATCTTCTCAATGACTACGCACTCCAGACCGGGAAGCCCTGGATCTATGGCGCGGTGCTCGGAACCTACGGGCTCACGATGCCCGTGTTGCCGGGACGCAGCGCCTGCCTTAGGTGTCTTTATCTCCAGCCCCCCGCCGAAAGCCCAACCACCTGTGAAACGGTCGGAATCTTCAACGCCG
>JBMFPL010000069.1:0-11992 GCA_049969115.1 Bryobacteraceae bacterium
GCGCCACGGATTCAGCTTCTTTTCGCCTAGCCGCGACGAGTACAGGATGGAGATCTCGCCGAAGCGGATGCGCGGGTTCTTCAGGGCTTCGATCTTGATTTCCTCGGAGAAGGCCATGCCGTCGGCTTCCAGGGTCATTTCCTCGAGGATGGAGCGGCGGAAGACCCACATGCCGGACTGCGAGTCGCGCACCCAGCGCAGGAAGAGCAGGGACATGGCCAGCGAAAGAATCAGATTGCCGATTTTATGTTTCAGGCTCATGGCCCGCGGATCCCGCACCGGAAAGCGGGAGGCGTTCAGGAAGTCCACCTCCAGGTGCAGGAACGCTTCCAGCAGGTAGGAAATGGCGTCCACCGGATAGCTGTGGTCCCCGTCCAGCGTAACGATCAGGTCGCCGGCGGCGTGCGCGAATCCCTTGCGGTAGGCGCGGCCGTAACCGCGCACGTCCTCCCGAATCACCTCGGCACCGAAGCTGCGGGCGATTTCCGAGGTGCGGTCGGTGGATCCGTTGTCCACCACGATCACCTGGTCCACGAAAGCCGGCATGCGGCGCAGGACTTGCTCGATGCCCTGCTCCTCGTTCAGGCAGGGGATGACGACCGTGATGCGATGGCCCTTGTACACCGGCGGAACCGCGCGTCTTCGAAGCTATGATAGTGAATGTTATGAAGCGCTGGTTGTGGTGGCTCGCCCTGCCGCTGTTCGCGGCGCAATTCTCCGATCTGAGCCGGATCCGGACCGTGTACCTGCTCCCTATGGGTCAGGGCTTGGACCAGTATCTGGCCGGCCGGCTCACGCGCATGGGACTTTTCCAGGTGGTCACGGATCCCAAGAAGGCAGATGCGGTCTTCACCGACCGGCTGGGCGAGGCCTTCGAGCAGCGCATGAGGGAACTCTACCCGCCCGAGAGCCGGCAGCCCGCCCAGGGGAAGACGGAGGAAAAGACGGCCGAGCAAAGCAACCCGCCCCAGCGCGAGGAAGGCACGCGCGCCTCTACCTGGGGCAGGGGCCGGGGCACGATCTTCCTGGTGGACACGCGCAGCCGCACCGTGGTCTGGTCAGTCTACGAGCGCCCGCGCAATTCCTCGCCTGAGGAAGTGGAGCGGGCTGCGCGGCGCATCGCCGAACGGCTCATGCGCGACTTGAAGAAAAAGTGAGCGCGGGCTGCCCGGCGCTGCGCTTGCGCCGCAATCCTTCGCGATAGTCCTCGACCAGCCGCGCGGTGATGACCGCGCTGTCCCAGTGGGCGACCACTTCCTGCCGCGCCCGTTCCACCATCGGCCGGACGCGCGCCGGGTCTTCGAGAATCTCGACCACCCGCCGGGCGAAGGTTTCCGGATCGTCGGCCAGAGCACAGAATTCCCCGTCTTCGCGGGCCAGTCCTTCGGCGCCCAGCCGCGTGGAGACCACCGGGATGCCGCTGGCGAAAGCCTCCAGCATCTTGACGCGCACGCCCGAGCCACTCAGGACCGGGCACACGAACACCGCGTAGCGTCCCAGCGGCTCGCGCACGTCTTCGACGCGGCCGCGCAGCTCGATCGCCTCGAGCGGCCCAGCCAGCCCGTATTGCGGCGGCGGGTCGGAACCCACCACGATCAGGCGCGCCCCGGGGCGCAGCGCCAGCACCCGGGGAAGCACTTCCCTCACGAACCACTGGAGCGCGGTCTGGTTGGGCAGGTGGCGGAAGCTGCCCAAGAACAGCATCGTGTCCGGCTCGCGGCCATCGGGATGGAACGGGTAGTGGCTGGTCTGGATGCCCGCGCGTAAGCCGTCACGGACGCGGTCCGCCAGGCCGGGCAGGAACGAGAGCAGGTACTGGCGATTTTCGCGGCTGCACACTTGTACGTGGTCAAAGCGGGGCAGCAAGCGCAGCTCGTAGCGCAGCGCGCGCAGGTATTCGAAGGCGGCCTGGACTTTCCACAGCACGCTTCGCTTCTCGCGCAACGCGCGCGCGAGCGACTGGAAATAAATGTCGTGCTCGAACAGTGCGCAGAGCAGGTTCCGGTAGTCACCGCGGTATTGCGCCAGCGGGGTATATTCCAGTTGGATCACGTCGCAGCGGCCAAGATAAATCTGCCGGTGGATGAGCCAGCGCAGATCAGGCAGGTCGTGCTCCCTGACGGCGTGGGGAACCAGCGAGGCCGGGCCGGAAGGCGTCGCCGGCGGCCGGAGCAGGAATTCCATGCTGGCGCAGTAAGGTCGAAGTTCCTGGTGTGCGGCGCGCTCATCTTCCTTGTCGAGCAGCGCGATCAGATGTACTTCGGCATGACGCGCCAGCTCTTGCAAAGTGTGCAGCATGAACACGCCGCCGCCATGCACCGGCGGGCAGATGGGGTAAGGCGAGACGAAGAGCACGCGCAAACGGCCGTCGTTTTCCGGGGCCTGGAAGCGATCACGGTAGTAGCCGCCCAGCGGTCGCCGGAAAGCTTCTTCGTCGTTCACGGCCGCTGACGAGCGGGCGCGCCAGCGCGAGGCGACGGCTGCCGGGAGCTTGGCTACGGCCTTGCACAGAGCGGCCACGTTGCTGCGTTCAGGCGAATCGCCCACCACCGCGCTGACTGCGCCGTCGGCCAGCGTGTAAAAGAAATAGCCCGCCAGCCGCCGCCACTGGTGCACGTTTTTCCAGGCGAACAACAGGAAATTGCGCTTGAGAACGCTTTCGATCTGCGCCTGGCGGAAATGTTTGCCGATGGTGCCCCGGTGCTCGTGCCAAACCACGCTGCGCGGCTGGTAGAGGACTTTCCAGCCCCGTTTCCAGGCGCGGTAGCCCAGATCGGTGTCCTCCAGATAGAACGGCGCGAACAGCTCGTCGAATCCGCCCAGCTCCAGGAACTTGCGGCGATCGAAGGCGCACGAACCGCCGCCCCCATAGAAACAGGGGAAAAGATCGGTGATGGAATCGTCCGCGCGGTGGCTGACGCGCAGGCGCCCGTTTTCCCACCATCCCTCGGTCAATCCGGTCTCCTCGCGCCGCCGCCCGGGATCGCTGAAGAAGATCTGGCAGGACACGGCGAACACCTTCTCGTCGCGGAAGCCTTCCAGCAGCGGCTCCAGGAATCCCGCATCCACACGCATGTCGTTGTTGAGCAGCACCACCACGTCGTTGCGCGCAGCGCGCACGCCGGCGTTCGCTCCGCCGCCAAAGCCGAGGTTGCGGCCTGCTTGGAGGACGCGCACACGGGGGAATTCGCGGCGCAGGAACTCGACTGTGCCGTCGGACGAGCCGTTGTCCACCACGATGATCTCGTTCTGCGAGTTGCTGGAGAGGGCCTGGACCACGGAGGGCAAGTTGCGCGCGAGCAGATCGCGCCCGTTCCAGGAGGGAATCACGACGCTCGCCGCGCGCAAATCAGGCCGCGAATCCTCCTGCGCGTCCCGCAGGCGCCTCCCTGCGATCCACCACAGCAGATCCGTGAGGGCGATCGCCAGCGCGACTGCCAGCACCAGGACCAAAGCCGCCGCGGTCAGCGCCAGGGCAACCAGTAACCGAACCAGCCACCGCATCAGCTTTCCTCACCCAAGGGCGGGCCGAGCCCGATCTTCCTGCCCAGTCGGAACCAGCGCGAAGCCCGCGCCGCGGCCAGCCGCGCCTCCAGCTCTCGCACCTGTGCGTCCAGCCGTTGTGCCCACTCGGTGCGCTCGACCACGGTGGTTTCGGCCCGATCCAGCAGGCGGACGCATTCAGCCAGCTCGCGTGAGCGCGCCTCGATCTCCTCGCGCGCCGCTTGCAATTGCGCCCCGAGCTCCTCCTCGGTGTGCCGGGCCCATTCGGTCCGTTCGGCCAGCTCGCGCTCCAGTTCGGCCACCTTGGCTTCGTAGCCCGCCATCGCCCGGCGCGCCGCCTCCTGCTGCTCGGCCAGCTCCTGTTGCAGCGCGGCGATGCGGGCGCGCGCTGCGGCCAGCTCCTCGTCCAGGGCTGCCGCCCAGCGGTTGCTGCGCTCCAGCTCGGCGGTCTGCCGGTGGTACATTTCAAGCAGTTCTTGTTTTTCGCGGCGCGCCTCCTCCAGCCAGGCGTCCTTCTGCTCGATCTCGCTTTGCAATGCGGCGATGTGCCGCTCGCGCTCCCTGAGGACGTTGGCTGCCCGCGGTGCCCACAGCAATCCCGGGGGCCGAGGGCGTTCTTCGAGCTGGCACACGGCCAGCAGGAAATGGGCCTCGCCCGGATCCGGGCGCGGCTGTTCGATTGCCCCCTCGACTTCTGCCTCAGCGTCCACCGGCACGATGGCGATGGCCGGGGCGTGGTTCTCCACGTACAGGGACACCGAGGGGAAAAATGCCGCCAGCTCTTCCCTCAGCTCCTGCCAGTCGAATTCGCGGTGGTGATAGGGGTTGGGGCCCGAGAGCGCTCGCGCCTCCGCGTAGTAGAGGCGGTTGGGAGTGGAAATCAGACACTCACCTCCGGGCGCAAGCACGCGCCGCAGTTCCGCCAGCAAGGCGCGCCAGTCCGCCAGGTGCTCGATCACTTCGAAAGCCACCACTAGATCGAAGCTGGCGGCGGCGAAGGGAAGCGCGGTGGCGGAAGCCTGCACAAAACATAGGTTCCCCGTGGCGTAGTGCGAGCGCGCGTACTCGATGGCTTCGGCCGCTATGTCCGCCCCGCAGACCCAGCGGGCGTGCGAAGCCATCATGGCCGCGCCGTAGCCGGCGCCGCAGCCCGCGTCAAGCACGCGCCGTTGCCGCGCGCGTCGCGCCGCGAACTGGTAGCGCGCCACGTGCTCGTTCCAGAGGTCGGGCTCGATCTGGTCCGGAATCGCTCGCTCGCCCGTGAACTCAGCCAACGCGGGTCTCCGCTTGCGGCGCGGTCTGGAGCCGGGCGTTCACTTCTACCCGGCAGGGCAGGTGGATGTAGCCGTAAATCTGGCCCTCACTGTGACCCATCTGGAGCACGAGGGCGTTGTCAATCCAGTCGCACATCTTGTAATGCAGCAGGGTGCCATCGGCGATGGCGGGGGCGAAGGAGAAGGTTGCGGGATACAGCTCGGGCAGGTCCAGGTGAAAATCCACCGTGTAGATGTCGCCCGGCATCATCGGAGGCAGCTCGACTCCCTCGCGCGCGGTGTTGGTCCCGGAAAAATCAATGCCCAGGTGGTTGCGCAGCATGAAGCCCACGATGGGCATTGGGATCTCTTCCCTGGCCCGCACGCTGATGCGGACCACGATGCGCGAGTTGGGCTCCAGCAGTTGCAGCGGCCTGCCGTACTCGTCCAGCACTGCGATGCCCAGCACTTTGGCCCGCCCATCGCCATAGCGGTGGTCGATGTTGGGAATGCGGTCCACGATCTCGGGTGCGACGATGCGCCCCGCCGTGCGATCGCGCTCCGGGCGCTTTTTCAGTTGCAGGTAAGCCGAATCCTTCTCCACCATGGCGGCGAGGTATTTGGCCACCACCGCGTCCGCCGGCCCAAGCTCGCGGATGCGGCCCTGGTCCAGCCACAGTGCCCGGTCGCCGATGGCCTTGACGTCGCCCATCGAGTGCGAGACGAACAGGATCGTGATGCCGCGGGAGCGCAGCTCGTGCACCTTGCGCATGCACCGCTGCCGGAAGTAAATGTCGCCCACGGCCAGAGCCTCGTCCACCAACAGGATCTCGGGATCTACGTGGATGGCCACCGAGAAGGCCAGCCGCACGATCATGCCGCTCGAATAGGTTTTCACCGGCTGGTTGATGAAGTCCCCGATCTCGGCGAATTCCTCGATCTCGCGGTATTTCTCTTCGATCTGCCGCGTGGTGAAGCCCAGGATGGCGCCGTTGAGGAAGATGTTATCGCGCCCGGTGAACTCGGGGTTGAAGCCCGTTCCCAGCTCGAGCAGCGCCGAAACCCGCCCGTTCACCTTGATCTCGCCCTGGGTGGGGCGCAGGATTCCCGCCACCAGTTGCAGCAGGGTGCTCTTGCCGGAGCCGTTCTCGCCGATAATGCAGAAGGTTTCCCCGCGGCGCACTTCGAAGTCCAAGTCGCGCAGCGCCCAGAAATCGCGGTGGAACCGGAGGCGATTGAAAGTCAGGAGCTCTTTGAGCCGGTCCAGCGGCGAATCGTAAATCGGGTAGCTTTTCGAGAGACCTCGGACTTCGATAGCGTTCACGGTTCGAAGCTCGGCGGCTGACGCGCGCGTGCGCGCTCTCTTTACCAGAATCTAGCGAGCAGCGGGGCGGGTGTCAAACCGGCGAGTACAGAAACCAATGGGCGACTTCCGGCTCGCTTCGCTTCTCGGGGATGCCTTGCGCTCTTGGGAGCGCTCACCCTCGCCTGGTTGCCTGGCCTGTGTGCGGTGCAATGTCCCGCGGCGCGCGGAAGCGCTCAGGCTCTCGCAGGCGTCTCAGGTGTCAACCGGCCGCTCCGCGAACCGGAAGCCGCCCACCTGTGTGGACGTTCGATATGTTCCACCTCCGAAGAGTTTCCGGCCGGGCACCGCTGCCCGCCGGACGCCCCAGCCCCTGTGAGCCGGAGCGAAAGCCGGCGCTTCCTTGCGCCCGCTTTCACTTCTTAATATGTATCGCACCCGGCGGGCTGTCAAGAGATTTTTGCTTGCCAAAAAGCCCGATTCGCGCCGGTCACTTGGCTCGGGTCAAGCCATCCTGCCGCCTTAGGTCGAAACCCTGAACGTTGCCGCCTGCACTCACAGCGGCCTCATCCTCCCCGGCAGCGGCAGGCGGTGTTTGCCGTCCTTCTCGCGACGGCATGATCAAACGCGCACCCGTTGCCGGCGCGATGTCGCTCGAGGCCGCCGCCCGCCCAGGCGGCGCTTACCGCGTCGCTCGCGGCACGCCAGGGAAACGCCTCATCACGGTGTCCAGTTCTTCGCCGCGTCCCATAGCACGCAGGTCACCGGTGCGTTTCAAGTAACTCTCCAGCCGCGACGCAAGTTGGCTGCGGATGGTTTCGTATCCTGGATCGCCGGCGAGGTTGCGCATGTTGAATGGATCCTCTCTCAGGTCGTAGGGTTCCTCGGCCGGTCTTTTGCCGAAAGCCAGCCGGAACAGTTCGGGGTACTTATGGCGGTTGCGCCAGAGATATGTTTTCGACGGGCCGCCGTCGGTATCGCCGTAGCCGCCCACGGCGTCGTCTTCAGGCCACGACGGCGCGGGATGGTCGCCGCATGGACTGGCCTGCGGAGCGAGGTTCCGGATGTAAAGGTGCGTGGCGGTGCGGATCGCGCGCGATGGATAGCCTGCGCCGCCAGGCCGGCTGCCGGGAAAGTGGCGCTCAATCCCGAAGACGACTTCGCTGCGGCCGCGGCCTTCCAGAAGCGGCAGCAGGCTGCGGCCGGTCATCTCCTCGGGGATCCTGAGGCCTGCAGCATCCAGGAAGGTGGGCGCCAGGTCCGTGAGGCTCACCAGCTCCTCCGCTATGCGCCCCGCTCTTGCCCGCGCTCCCCAGCGCAGCGCCAGTGGCATGCGCGTGCCGTAGTCATACAGGCTGGCCTTGGCGCGCGGGAAGGCCATGCCGTTGTCCGAGGTCACCACCACGATGGTGTTCTCCCGTTCCCCGGGCTTTCCCAGCGCACGCAGCATGCGTTCCAGATGCCCGTCAAACCACTGGATTTCGAAGGCGTAGTCGGCCAGGTCGCGACGTACCTGCTCGCTATCAGGCAAAAAGCCGGGCACCGTGACCGCATCCAGCGCGATGCCGTGCCTTTCGCCGATGCCTTCTTCGAATTCGCGATGCTGCTCGGTGAAGCCGGCCCAGAAACAAAACGGCGCGCCACTGGGACGCGCGTCGAGGAAAGCTTCGAAATTGGCGGCATAGTCAATGTCGCTGATAAAGCGGCCCGGCTGTTGTACTCCGGGCCGGCAGGATTGAACTTGTGGCCGCTGTTGCGCCAGTTACCCGGACTCCAGCCATTGCCAGTGAATCCTACATGGTAGCCGGCGGCGGCCAGCAAGTCAGTGTAAATGGGAATGCCGCCCGGCCACTCGGTGTGGTTCATGGAGGCCGCGCGCAGGCGGTAAATCTCCTGGCCGGAGAGGACGCTGCCCCGCGAAGGACAACACGAAGGGCTGGCGGCGAACGCATTGCGGAATAGCACGCCCTCGGCCGCCACCCGATCGAAGCCCGGCGTGCGCAGGAACCTTGTCCCGTAAGCCGACGCGTGAGGGTAAGACTGGTCGTCCGAGATGCAGAAGAGAACGTTGGGCCGGCGCGCGGCCGCGCTGCGCGGGATGGCGGGCACGGCGCTTAGCGTTCGCAGAAAGGTGCGGCGCCTCACAGTTACTCTCCTACTACGGTCACCGTGATCTCGCGCTCGCGCGGGCGGTTGTCGAAGTCGCACAGCACGATCTGCTGCCAGGTTCCGAGCTCGAGCTGCCCGTCGCGCAACGGGAAGCTTCGCGCGGTGCCCATGAGGGCGCTGCGCAGGTGGGCATAGCCGTTGTGGTCGCCCCAGCGCGCGTTGTGGGCATAGTCGTGATGGGGAGGGGCGATCTGGTCGAGGGCACGTCTGAGATCCGCCACTGCGCCTGGCTCGTACTCGATGGTGGTGATGCCCAGCGTGGATCCTTTGCCCGAGACGTTGACCACGCCGCAGCGCAGCTTGCTTTCGCGCACGATCCTTTCTACGTGCGTGGTAATGTCGAGCACATCCGCGTGACCGCGTGTGGAAATGCGGAAACTTTTCTGGTAAACAGCCATTCCTGTTCTCCTGGAAGCGGGCGCCGGTACCAGCGTCCGTGTGGCTGCGACCCGGCCCCGACGCGAGGAGCATCCGGTTAGAATATTATGCGGAAAGACGCTGGAGGGAAGTCGTCATGCCCCAATACTCTTTCGTGTGCCAGGACTGCCAAAAGTCGTTCACGCTTTTCCTGCACATCGCCGAGCTGGAAAAAGGCGGGATCAAGTGCCCGGAGTGCGGCAGCACGCGGGTCGAGCAGAAGCTGGAGCCTTTCTTCGCTAACACCTCGAAGAAGAGCTGAGGGCTGAACCGGCCTGGAGGGCCGGTTCATGCCCGGAAAATTGGCTCTACTCCTTTTGCACGGACGAGCAGGTTTTTCCTTTCCTCGGCAGTCAAGGGAGTGAATTCAGCCGCCAGGCGCAGCGCCAGCGGGAACAGTCTGTCGTCTCCCGGAGGAATGGCGGCGGTAATGTCTTCCGATAAAGTGAAGCGAAGCGCTTGTCGGGCGAGCTCGGGATCGCTCACCGGCTGATACCAGGTCTTGGCTGTCTTGGGGCGGTCCATTCCTTTGGGCCAGCGCGTGTAGGCCAGGGCCTTCAGCGCCAGCCGCGCGGCGCCTTTTTGCCGCGCCCGCTCGACTACCTGCGGCCCGAAGTTACCTTGCGAATAACAGACGAAGTTCAGCGGGAAAAGCACTGAGTCGAACGAAAAGCGATCGAGCATCGCCAGGGCCGCGGCGACCGAGTGCGCCGAGAATCCCAGATAGCGCACTATGCCTTGCTTGCGCGCTTCGAGAAACGCTTCGTGCGCGCCGCCCGGGGCGAAGATCCGCTCCACGTCCTCCATGGTGGTGACGGCGTGGTGCTGGTAGAGGTCGAAGTGATCCGTGCGCAAGCGCCGCAAGGATTGGCCCAGCTCCCTCCGCGCCCCAGCGGCATCCCGATGCTGCGTCTTGCAGGCCAGGAAGACCTGCTTGCGGTAGGGTTCGAGCGCCGGTCCCAGCTTCGTCTCGGCCTCCCCGTCGCCGTAAGAGGGCGCCACGTCAAAGTAATTGACGCCCCGATCCACCGCTTCGGCCACCAGGCGGTTGGCCTCGGCCTGCTCCATGCCCACCAGCATGATGCCGCCGAAGCCGACGATGGAAAGCTCGACGTCGTCGCGGTAACGACGGCGCGGCAGGGGGCCGGCGGAGGAGAGGGTGCCCGCGCCCGCAGCAACGGCGCTTTTCAGGAATTCCCTCCGTTTCATAGCCACAGTATACCCGACTGGCCCTTGTGCCGCCGCTCGGGGCGGCGCCCCGCCAGCACAGCCTGCCGTCACACCGCCTTGGCGGGCGCGGGCGAGCCATGAGGTATACTGGCTGCCCCCGCTCGTGAAAGCTCACAACAGCAACTGCGGTCGGCCGCAGCGCGACTGTTCACGGGCCCTGTGACTTGCCCGCCGGCCTGGGCTGCTCAGGCCGGCAAATCCCAGCGGCGGTCCCAGACCACTCGCGAGCGCGTGCGCAGCGCCTCCGCCGCCATGAAGCAGGCGACCGAGGAATAATAACCCTCCTCCTCGTTGGCTACCGTACGCTTGCGGTCGCGGATACGGTCCAGCCAGTCGCGCAGAATGTTTTCCGCGTTGGCCGGCGGGAAGCGGACCGCGGCCGGGGGTTCCTTGCTGAATTTGGTGTTGGGAGTGTAAATGTAGCCGTAATCCTGGATGTAACGCTCGGCCCAGAGCGCGCCGCCGGTCCCACGCAACTCGACACCCGCCGAGGTCTTCACTCCGGGCGCTGTCAGGCATTCGGCCGTGAAAGTAACGATGACTTCCTGAGGATATTCGAGAATGAAACTGACCACGTCGGGGGTATCGCGGCCGTCCTTGTGGTAATAAATCCCGCCGCCTGCAACCGCCGCCAGCGGTTTGCGCAGCGAAAGCCAGTGGTGGGCCGAATCCACCACGTGAATGGCGATCCCCATGATCATGCCGCCCATGTAATGACGCCACTTGTAAGGGCTGAAGTAAATGTCGGGATTCCAGGGCACTTTGGGGCCTGGCCCCAGCCAGCGCTCCCAGTCCAGCCCCTCCGGCTTGCGCTCGAAGCCGGGCGGCGCCGTGCGAATGTATCCGCTGTTGGAGGTATACCAGGTGCGCGCCAGCCCGACCTTGCCCATGATGCCCGTGTCGATGTAACGCTGTTTCGCTTCCACGAAATTGGGCAGTCCCCGGCCCTGCATCCCCACCTGCACGATGCGGCGGTTGGCGCGGGCGGCGCGCACGATCGCCTGCCCGTCTTTGGGATAGTGCACCATGGGTTTTTCCACGTACACGTCCTTGCCCGCATTCAGGGCGTCCACCGTCATGGTGGCGTGCCAGTGGTCGGGGGTGGCGATGATCACCGCGTCCACATCCTTGCGTCCCAGCACCTGGCGATAGTCCACGTACTGCTCGACATTGCCACCGGCGATTTTGGCCGCCTCGTTGCGTCGCACGTCGTAGACGTCGCAGACGGCCACGAACTGGATCTCGTCGCCGGCAATGCGCTGCAAGGCTTTCATCAACCACTGCCCGCGCCCGCCGGTGCCGATGACGCCGATGCGGACGCGCTCGGCGGCGCCGCAGACGCGCGTCGCGGAGGCTGCGGTGATCGCCCCGAGGAAAATTCTTCGTGTCGCTGGCATAGATAGGTACTCCTTTCTGCTTACCGCTTAGGCGGATCACCAGCGTAGCACGAGATCCACTGCGCACGAGACGCCGCGGCCTGCCGGGCTGGGAGCGGGACCGGCCGCTACGCGTTCCGGCGAGGCGTTGGGGACGGCCGCGGTGCGCGAGCCAGACCTGCCAGAAGCTTTCGCGAGGTTGCAAAAGTGCGCCCGACGGCTTAAGCGTTGGTTGAAAAAGATCTGAGAAAGCCAGTGAGTCCGCCCCTTGCGATTCGCCATTAACCCGAAAATCAAAGCCCTGGCCCGTGCGGCTCAGTCGGGGCGTTTTTTCCCCGGAAAGTTTGTTCGACAAGCTCTTGGCGCGAGTGTCCGCTCGGTTGACTCGTCCCGCTGGCGGCCTGCCCGCGCTTGCGCAAAGCCGGACCCGGCCCGCGGTCCGCGCCTTGCCGGCCGCCGCGCCCCCGCAAGGTTCACGGCGCCTGCGGCTGCCTCACCGGCTGGGCGCTGGCCGCGCCCGCCAGGCGTTCGATTTCGGCAAGCTGCTTGCGCACCAAGTCGGATTCGTCCGGGCTGGCGGCGTGTGGCAGGTACACGCGCAGCAGCTCGGCTGCACCCGTGTAATCCTGCTTGTTGGCCAGGATCACCCCGAGCAGGTGCCTCATCTTGGGAATCTGATTGCGGTGATCCAGCTTGATTCCCTCGCGCGCGCTACGCTCGGCCGCGTCGAGCTTGCGCAG
>JBMFPL010000070.1:0-11878 GCA_049969115.1 Bryobacteraceae bacterium
CCGCACCCGCACCATCCCCGATCCCGCGCTGCGCACCGGGAATTTCGCCGGGCTACCGGTGGTGGTCCATGATCCCGATGCCCGCGCTCCCTTCCCCGGCAACGTCATTCCGCCCAGCCGCCTGGATCCTGCCGCCCTGAAGTTTCTGGAGCTTTTCCCCCAACCCAACGCTCAGGGCGTGTTCAACAGCCGCTACGGCATTTGGGCTAACAACTGGATCCGGGCCGCTCCGCAGAGCGATGGTAAGAACTTCGCCATCCTGCGCGTAGATTACAGCCCCACCGACCGCGACAAGATCTTCGCCACCTTCTCGCACGTCAACGAAGGGCCCCGCGACCTGGTGCGCGATTTCACCAACGTGCTCAACACCACCGTTGGCCCGCGCTTCCGCAATATCCGGCGGCTGACCATCGGCTACACGCGCTTCCTGCGCCCCAACCTTACCCACGAGCTGCTGGCCAGCGCGCAGCGCGATCCGCGCAAGATCGAGCCCTGGTACCCAGACTTCGACGTTACGAGCCAGCTCGGCATCCGCCGCAAGGTAGGAACCACCCTGCCCAGGATCAGCATTTCGGGCGGCTACGGCAGTTATGGTAACAGCGACTACCAGAATTGGGTGCACCAGCCGGCCAGTCTTTACAGCTCGTGGACCGCGATCAGCGGCCGCCACACCTGGAAGTTCGGCGCTCAGCTTTACCAGAACCAGTTCTGGTACATCTCCGCCAGCAACCTCAGCGGCACCTACAATTTCAGCGGAGACGTCACCGGACTGGGGACGGCGGGGCTGAACAACCCGGTCAACGCTCTGGCGGACCTGCTGCTAGGCGCCGTAAAGACGGCTTCCATTCAGGTGTCGCAGATTCCTCTCACGCGGGTGAACTACAACCTTGGCCTTTACCTCAACGATGACTGGAAGGTATCCCACCGGCTCTCCATGAATTGGGGGCTGCGCTACGAGTTCGAAACCAAACAGATCGTCAAGAACAAGGTGTACTCTCGCGTGGATCTGGCTACCGGGGAGTTGTTGGTGGCGGGACGCAACGCCTCGCGCAACCTGAACCTCAACAATGACTACTTGAACTTTTCTCCCAGGCTCGGCCTCGCTTACACTCTGACGCCGAAAACCGTGGTGCGGGCCGGCGCCGGGGTTTTTCACAGCAACCTCTGGATCAACAACGGCGAGATGGTGCGCTATCCTGGATGGACCTCCAGCGTCTCGTTTGTTGACCAGGGACTCGGACGCCCCCAGCCCTTCCGGCTGGCAGACGGATTCCCCGTGGACCGGGTTCCTGCGGTGGCCGATCCCCTGGCACTGGCCGCGGCGGCCACGGAGCGGAGCCCGCTCTCGGTAGCCGCCGTCACCTACAACCCGACGGACCGTATCCCTTATACCTTCCAGTGGAGCCTCAGCGTCCAGCGCGACGTAGGCTTCAATACCGTGCTCGACCTGGCTTACGTGGCCAACCGCGGCGTCAAGCTGCCCTGGTCCCTGCCGGCCAACAACCCGCGACTGGAGAACGCGCCCGCCATCGTCCTCCAGCGCGTCCCGGCGCAGCAACTGCGGCCCTGGCCGCGCTACACGGCCTTCAGCGCGATGTTCTACCAGGGCGCCTCCCATTACCACTCGCTGCAAGCCAAGGCCACGCGGCGCTTCAGCAACGGCCTCAGCATTGACGCCAACTATACCTTCGCCAAGATGATCGACACCAACTCCGGCGTGGCCGACTCCTTCCAGATTCCCTGGCAGTTCGCACGCATCGAGCGCGCGGTTTCCAGCCTGGACCGTACCCACGTGTTCAACCTGGGCTGGGTCTACGAACTGCCTTTCGGGAGGGGACGCCGGTTTCTGTCCAGCCATCGCGTGCTGGGCGCGGTCGTCGGCGGTTTCCAGCTCAACGGGCTGATGTCCGCCGCCTCCGGCGTGCCGCTGACCATCACGCAGACCAACCGCAACACCGTGCTCTCGGCGCAGCGCCCCGACGTGGTGGATCCCGGCAACTTGAGCGGCCGGGTTAAGGAACCGTACTTTCAGGGGCCCGCGCGCCGTTGGTTGGTCGCCCCGGGCGATCCCCTGTTTCCTTTCAGGCCTTCCAGCAACATTGGCATCGGCAACCTGGGACGCAACACGTCGCGGGAGCCGGGCTTCTGGAACATGAACCTCTCGCTCTTCCGGCAGTTTCGTCTGCGCGAGGCGTGGACGCTGGAGTTAAGGGCAGAGGCCTTCAACTTCACCAATGCCGTCAACTTCCTGGAGCCGAGCACCAACATTGACTCGGCCACTTACGGGCTCAGCACAGCTGCTGCTCCGGCGCGGCAGGTCCAGCTCGGAGCGAGGATCAGCTTCTGAATGGGGATCGCCAGTTACTTTTCGGTCGGCGTAACACCTGATTTTCTTACCGACGTCCGCGAACACATTCTGCCGGCCTTGCAAGCGAAGCTCGAATCGCAGCAAAGCGTGCACTGGGAATTCATGTCGCCGCAGCCCGGCGGCGTGGCCGCGCCCGAGGTGCTGGATCGCTACGATGCCGTGCTGGCGCTCGGCCTCAGGGTGACCGGCGAGAGTCTTGTTGGGGTGGAGCGCTTGCTGCTGATCGCACGCTGGGGCGTGGGTTACGACCCCTGGACGTGCCCGCCCTGACCTGCGCGGGCGTCCTGCTCACCATCACCCCGCGTGCTGTACGTGGGCCCGTGGCGGAGGCGATCCTGACCCTGATTTTCGCCCTGGCGAAAAACCTGCTCGAGCAGGACCGCACGGTCCGGCGGGGTCTGTGGCGCGGGCAACTGAGCCGCCTGGGACGCGGGTTGCAAGGCAAGACACTGGGCTCGCTGGGCTTGGGTAACATCGGGCGCGAGATGTTCCGCCGGGCTGCCTCTTTGGGGTTCGCGCGTTTCATCGCTCACGATCCCTTCGTCAGCCAGGCCGTGGCAGCGAGCTTGGGGGTCGAGCTGGTTGGGCGCGAGGATTTGTTCCGCCAAAGCGATTATCTGGCGATCAACTGCCCGCTCAACGAGCACACCCGCGGCTCGGTGGGCGGGCGGGAACTGCGCTGGATGAAACCCACTGCCTTTCTGATCAACACCGCGCGCGGCGCGATCGTTCGGCGCGACGCGCTGCTCGAGGCGCTGCGGGAGCGCTGGATCGCAGGCGCCGGCCTGGACGTGTTCGAAAAAGAACCGCCGGATCCCGATGATCCGCTCCTGAAGCTGGACAACGTGGTGCTGGCGCCCCACGGGCTGGCCTGGACCGAAGATCTGGTCCGCGACAATACTTGGGAGGCTTGCGACAGCATCCTGGCCATCGCGGATGGCCGCATCCCGGAAAACATCGTCAATCCCGAAGTGCTCGAATCCCCGCGATTCCAGCGCAAGCTGGAGCGCCTGAAGTCCCGTTGCGTGGCATGAGCGAATCGCACCCATCGCGGACACCGACGCAGGCGGGACGCTTGCCGGCCGAGGTGTCCGGGCCTGCCGGGGGCCGTCTTGCCGCTGCCAGTGCGGCGCGTCGTTGGACGCTTTGCCTGTTCCTGCTGGCCGCCACCACCTTGAACTATCTCGACCGTCAGACGCTCAGCGTCCTCGCACCCTTGATCCAGCGCGATATGCACTTGGACAACGAAGCGCTGGGATGGGTCTTTTCCGCTTTTTACTATGCCTACACGCTGGCCCAGTTCGGGGTGGGGGCGATTCTGGATCGCACTCACCTGCGGTGGAGTTACAGCCTGGCGGTCGTGGCCTGGTCGCTGGCGGCCGCTCTGACGGGGCTGTCGCGCAGCTTCGCGGCCCTACTTTGCTTCCGGATTTTGCTTGGGCTGGCCGAGTCGGCCAACTGGCCCGCGGCCATGCGCATCGTGGCCCGGGTTTTGCCCCCGCAAGATCGCGCGCTGGGCAACGGCATCTTCACCAGCGGGACTTCCCTTGGCGCGTTGATCGCCCCTGCCCTTTCGCTGGGGACCGCATCCTGGCTGGGCTGGCGGCTCGCATTCCCGGCCGTGGGTTCGCTGGGGCTGGCATGGTTTCTGGCTTGGGTGTGGTTCACGTCGCATGCCGGCTTCGCGCGCGTCTGGCGGGGCTCGCAGCCCACCGTCGCAGCCGCAGGGGCCTACCGCGAGATCCTCGCCACCGGCCAGTTTTGGCGCGTCTTCGCCATCACCATCCTGGTCAACCCCTGCTTGTATTTCGCAGTCAACTGGCTGCCCACTTACTTTGTCCAGGAGCGTCACCTCGAGCCGGGCAGGTTTCTGGGCGGGATACTTACCATGATTTACCTCGGCTTGGACGCCGGCTATCTGACTTGCGGTTTCGCCGTCCGGCGGCTGAGCAAGCGCTATGGGTCGCGAGCTGCCCGGCGCGTGGTTTTCCTGGCGGCGAGCGTTCTACTGCTGTTGACCGGGGCGATTCCCTGGCTCGCTTCGACCACCGCAGCCGCCGCCGCGCTGGTGCTGGTGAACCTGGGCGCTGGCATGTGGATCGCCATGTACCTCACGCTGGCCCAGGAGGTCTCGCCCCGGCACGTGGCGACGGCGGCCGGTTGCTTGGGGGCTCCGGCTCGCTGGCAGGCGCCGTCGCTATGTGGGGCGTAGGGCGCGTGACGCGCCTGCGCCGCAGCTTCACGCTCCCGCTGCAAGCCGTGAGCGTGACCGCTGTGCTCGCGACCCTGGCCGGCCTGGGAGCCACGCGCCGGCAGGGCGAAAACGGTGGATCCCGTGAGGAACGATCATGAAACTGCGAGGCTGCCTTTTGGCTGTGGCATGATTTCCGAGTATCACCTTAGAGGCTGGCTGCGCATTCCGGAAGTGGAGATCGTAGCTCTCGGCAACCGCACACTGGCCCGGGCCGAACAGCGCCGCCGTGAGTTCGTGCCCTCAGCGAGGACCTACAGCGACCTGGCCGAGATGCTCGACGCCGAGCGGCCCGACTTCGTGGACATCCTCACCGCGCCCGCCGTGCACCGCGAGCACTGCCGCATCGCCCGCGAGCGCGGTGTCCACATCATCTGCCAGAAGCCGCTAACCGATTCGCTCGGCGACGCCCAAGCGCTGGCTGCCGAGATGGCAGGCTACCCGATGCTGTTCGCGGTGCACGAGAATCACCGCTACCGGCCCTGGTTCCGGATCATCCGCGAGCGGATGCAGCAAGGCTTCTTCGGCAAGGTCCACATGGTGCGCCTGGAGCATCTCAGCGCCGGCGAGCCGGGCGAGGCTTACAAGAACGAAGCCGATTTGGGTGTGCTCTGGGAGCACGGCACGCATTTGGTGGACATGATGCGCTGCCTGCTCGGTGAACCGCTGCGCGTGTACGCGCGCATGCATCGTCTCAATCCCCGCGTGCGCGGCGAGAGCCTGGTTCACGCCCTCTATGAATACCCCGAGGTGACGGCCATCGTCGCGGTGGCCTGGAAGCCCGCTGCCATCACCCAGGCAAGCGCGCTGGTGGCCGGAGGCGAAGGAAAAGCTTACTGGGAGGGAACGATAACGCGAGGCCAGCAAAGACGCCTGCGGCTCTCCCGTGGCTCGCAAGTGATCCTTGACGAGGCGCGCTCGCCCATGGACGAGTATGTGGAAAGCTTCTATCTGCTGGAGCGCGAATGTACCGACTTCATGCTCGGCAGGCGCAACTGCGTTCAGCAGACCGTCGAAGAGCATCTGCGCACGCTGACTTGCGCGTGGGCAGCCTATGAATCCGCCCGTCGCAGGGACTGGGTTTCCATCGATTCCATGTGAGGAAAAGCATATGGCCCTCGTGTTTGCCGCGGTCGCGGATGACGATACGGGAGCTACCGATCTGGCCGGGATGCTGGCCGACCATGGGGTGCGGACCGTGCTGGTGATCGATGTGCCCGCGCCGGCCGATCTGGAGCGCTGGGCCGCAGGCGCCGACGCCGTGGTCGTGGGCGTCTCCACGCGCTCGGTGCAGCCCCGTGTGGCTTACGAACGAACCCGCACCGCCATCCGGCTGCTGTCTGGCTTCGATCCCAGGGTCTATCAGATCAAGTATTGCAGCACCTTCGATTCTACGCCCGAGGGCAATATCGGCCAGTCCATTGACGCAGCCATGGACGAGCTGGGCGAGTCGTTCACCATTGCGCTGCCCGCGCTGCCTGTCAACGGGCGTACGACCTACATGGGCTACCACTTCGTCTACCAGCAACTACTCTCGGATTCGCCCATGCGCGACCACCCGCTGACGCCCATGCGCAATCCCCATCTGGTCAGTCACCTTGCCGGGCAGACGCGGCGACGCGTGGGCCTGGCGCACTATCCGGTCACAGCCGAGCGCATCGAGCAGGCGCGCGCGCAGGGCGTCGAAATCGCCATTCTGGACTGCATCAGCGACGAGGATCTGGAGCGCATCTGCGAAGCCATCGCCGACTTGCGGCTGATCACGGGCAGCTCCGCGCCCGCTATCAAGCTACCCACGATCTGGCGCGCGCGAGGCTGGTGGACGCGGCGCCCCGCGTCCTGGACGACGCCGGAATCGGGCGGCCGCGGCTTCCTGGTAGTGGCCGGCAGTTGCTCGGTGGCCACGCGCCGGCAGAACGAGTGGCTGGAGCAGAGCGGGGCCAGCGTAGTAGTAGTTGATCCTGTGCGGCTGGCGGAGGCCGCAGAACCTCCCATCGGGCGCATCGTGGACGAGCTGCGGGCCGGGCGCACTTGTTTGGTGCGCACCGCCTCGGACCGCGAAGACGTCGAACGGGTCCCGCGCTGGGCGAGCGAGGGCGGCCTCAGCGTGCTCGAGGCCGGCGCCCGCATTTCTCTGGAGCTGGCGCGACTGGTGCGGCGCGTCTTCGAAGCTCAACCGCCGGCGGCGCTGGTGGTAGCGGGGGGCGAAACGGCGGGTGCCGTCTGCCGGGCCCTCGAGCTGGCGGCGCTGGAAGTCCGCCCCAACATCGAGCCCGGTGTCCCGCTGTGCGTGTCGCTCGGCTGGTTCCGCCTGCCCGTCGTTCTCAAATCGGGAAACTTTGGCAGCCCCGATTTCTATGGCCGCGCCCTCGAAGCCTGTCGCGCCGCGCTGCAGGCAGGCAATTGGGACGGCTGATTACTGTCAGTACGTGGACAGGCCCCTCCGGCTGCCGCTGCCGGCATCGCCCGCGATAGCGCCGATCCGCTGCGCAACTTGCCACGGCGCCTCGGACAGCGCGCTGCCATTCTGCCCACGGTAGCGCGGATCCGCGCCCGCACCTTTGCTGTCCCGGCGTCGGCCCGCGCGCCGCAGACACTGGCAGCCGTAAGCGTCTGGCCAACACCTGGTCTGAATCTGGATCAAGCCGAGCATCGCGCAGCAACCGTGGGACATCGTTCTCCGAGGGCCTACAGCGAGCAAATCAAAACACCCAGCGGATAGCCAACTGCGAATTCCGTCCGACTTCCCAGTTGGGGTGCTCTGAGACCGCCGCGGGGAGGCTGTCTGAGAGCTTCCCTCACGGCTGCAACCAACCTCCACCAGAAATGACCCCGCGCTGCCGCGTGGCGACTCGAGGTCAAAAGTCTCCCTGAGCACCCGAGAAGCCACGCCTGCCGCGGCCTCGGGCAGGAGTCCGCTTCACGGGTTTGAGACTGCGAGGTGATTCTGGGCAATCCGCATGGAGACGCTTGGCAGGAATTCTGCCGGGCGCGCGCTGGTGCTCCGACGGGTCTTCTTCGTTTGCGGTCAACGTGGTCATCGAGGAAGGTTTTCCCGCGTTCGCCACCAGTTTATCCAGCCGGCCATGCCGGGCGCCGATTTCGCGCGTCAAGGCGCGGGTCCCTGCCTCTTGTGTTGCATCGAGAGCCCAGGGCGCGGCGTTCATTCCGATGGCACCAGCGGCTGCTGACAGTACAGCCTTAGAAAAAGCGGCCGCGCGCTTTTACGGGCTTGCTTGCGCCCCCGAGTCTCCCACTGCGGGCCGCAGTTGGGATGATGACTGGGCCGCACAACGAGTCTCGACCCCGTTCTTCCATAACCTGCTCGTCCACTGGCCACCAGGCAAGCAGCGGGCAATACACACCCGGCAACCGTCCGCTCCGGCGCGTCAAGTGGACGAGCGGAGCGCGACAGGCCGCCTGCCCCATGCCCCGGCGCCAGGGGGAGGCCGCTTGGCCCACTCGCAGTGTGCTCCAGCACACGATGCTGCAATGGCTCACTGCGACCTCATCCATCGTGAGCGCTGAGATTTCCCCGCCACCGCGTCACCCGACCACTGTGAGGCATCACCTGATCTGCCTGCGCCAAGCTTAAAGCGATGACCTTGCCTGCGTCCCATGCCAGCCTAGGTGCCGGTAGCCGCGGTTGTCGCCTTTCTGCGGCGCTCGGGCCTTGTCCCGGTGATGGCCACGCCCCAGCGACACAAACGGCTCGCGCAGCGACTCTCACCACGACCAGGGCCGCCCCGGAACGATCCTCGGGAATGCCGCCGAACCACTCCCCCCGATTGTTTGGGTGGAGCGGCACGGAATGCTGCGCGCCGCGAGTGGAAGCCCGGCAGGCCAGCCCGTTTGCCGACTTCTTGCAACACGGGAGGTGATGGCCGGCGGAGGCGTCCGCGACAGCCGCCTGGGCAACCCGCAAAAGCGTGTTCGTAACCTGGCCCGGGGAAGCCGCCGGGCTATCTCCGGCGCGCCCGCACGCGCAGCCGGGGATGAAGCTGCGCCGGTGCCTTGCCCGTACAGCCTGGATCGGCCCGGCATGGAACGAGGCGGCAAGGACGGCCTCGGGGGCCGGGGCCATGCAGCGTCACGTTTATCCGAGCTAGCATTGGACCAGCCCGGAAGCTGCCAGCATCGGGCTGGTTGGAATACCGGCAGCCTTTCAGATCATTTGCTGTGGAGCGCCGCAGCGATGCGAATTTCGGTCATCACCCCACCTATAACTGCGCGCCTTTCCTGGGGCAGGCCATCGAGAGCGTGCTGGGCCAGACGCGGCCGGTGGATGAGATTCTCGTAGTGGACGATGGTTCCACGGACGAGACGGAGGCGGTAGTCAGGTCCTTCGCCCCTAAGCTCCGCTATATTCAGCAAAGCAACCAGGGTGTCTCCCAAGCGCGCAATACAGCGATACAGGAGGCCACGGGCGATCTCATCGCCTTCCTCGATGCCGATGACTGGTGGCTGCCCGACAAGATCCGGCGCCAGGAAGAAGCGATGCGCGGCAGGCCTGATGCGGTGCTCTGTTACACGGGCGTTCTGGACTACCTGCCCGACGGGAGCGTGCGGTCGAAGCCTGCGCCCGATCCGCAACGACTCTGGCCCCAGCTCAGGCTTCGCCAGTGTCTCGGGCCCCCGTCGAGTTGGGTCGTAAGGAAGGAGTCTCTGGTGGAAGCCGGCGGCTTCCGGCGGCAGATGCGGGCATGCGAGGACTGGGAGTTGCTGGTCCGCCTGGCGCGGCGCCGCAGGTTGGTGGCTGTTCCCGAGCCCCTGACCTGCTACCGCATCCGTCCCGCTAGTCTCAGCCAGGAGATTGAGACGATGCTCCGTTCCGTCGAGCAGATGCTGGAAGAGACGCTGGTCTGCGATCTGCAAGGGTGGCGCCGGGTGGTGTGGCGCCGGCGGATCCGCGCGGAGCAGTGGTTTCGCATGGCGATTGTCGCGCGAGATACCCACTCGAAGCACCTTGCGGGCTTGCTGTGGGAATCGTTCCGGCAATGGCCGCTGCCTGTCGATCGCCACGACAGGCGCTTCAAATTTCTGGCGGTGACTTTATGGCGAGCGTTGAAAGGCGCGGCGGTGCTAGGTCACGGCAGGTAACGGGCAGAATGCGGCCGGAGCAGCGCCGGTGTCGCGGTCGCCCCGCGGTCGGAAGGGCCAGTGAGTTCCTGGACCGTGGACGGCTGTCGCCCCACGCCCGATGCTGCTGCGGAACGAGAGCTCAATAGGACCGTGGCGTGGGCGGCCGGTTCAGGTAAGCCAGGAGGTCGGCCAGTTCGGTGGTCGAGAGTTGGGGCCAGGGACGGCGGGCCGCCTCGAGTTTCGCTTGCATCATCGGCCCGCGGCGCCAGAGCAAATTCATCAACACGTAAGGATCCCAGCGGCGGCGTGTGAGCCTGGGAGAGCCGCTGAGCGATTCTTCGTGGCAGGATGCGCAGCCCTTGCCGGTGAAGCATGACCTGCCGCGGCCCGTATCGCCGGGAGGTTGCGGGATCTGGAGAGTCCAGAGGTAGCCCGCCAGTTGGCGCATCTCGCCCGGCAAAAGAGCGGGACGGCGGCGCATGGCGGGCGCCTGGTTCCACATGGCAACGGCGAAATCAAGCAGCGTGCGCCCGCTGAAGCGGCCAGTCAGGGAATTGACGCCGTAATGGCAGGTCTTGCAGCCCTTCTGGGCGAACAGCCGGTCGCCCGGTTGAGCGGAAAGCAAAGGTAGCTCGCCAGCTCTGGGTTCTTTGGGCGAATGAGCAACGATCAAGCCGAACAGATCGGTGGCCTGCTGCGAGGTAAGTTCGGGCCAAGGGATGCGCTTGCGCCCCGCGGCATCCTGCATGGCGGCCGAGGCGGACCACATGCGTTCCGTCAAAGCCACGGCGTCTTCGAGCGGAGGCATTTTGGGGAGCGCCGGGCCCGGACCCGAGGGCGCGCCGTTGATGGCATGGCAAGCCGAGCAGCGCTTCGCGAAGAAGATTTCACGGCCACGCGCGGCATCGGGCGGCCGGTCGAAGAAACGGGCGGAGTAAAAGAAAGCGTAAAGATCGGCGAAATCCTGCACGTCCAGATCGGGCAGCTGGATGCGGCGCGAGCGGAGCATTCGCCACATGAACGGGATCCGGCTGAAGAGCTGGGCGGCCATGCCTGTGGGCGTCTGCTCGCGCCCGATCCGTTTGGCAAGGTCGGGCGCGTAGCCGCCGCCTGCACCGTCCACGCTGTGACAGGCCGGGCAGCCGAGGTTGCAGAAGCGCGCCCGGCCGCGGTCGGCGTCGCCGGCCGGAATTTGTGGGGCCGCGCACAAGCAGGCAGCCAGCAGGCACAGGCCGACCCTTGTGGCCACGTTCACGATAGTAACGCACCGGTTCTCATGCGCGCCAAGCCGCCCTTGCCGGGTTGGCCAGGGGAGTGAGACAAGTGACGCGCTTAGGTTCGCATGCGCGCCATCAGCCAGACGCCGGCGAGAGCAAAGATCAGGTCGGGTGCGAAGGCGGCCAGCCAGGCAGGCAACTGATCGAGGTTTCCCGCCTGCTCGAAAATGCGGTTGATCACCCAGTAGCCCATGGCGATGCCCAGGCTCACGCCGACGCCCGCCATGGCGCCGCGGGGCCCGGTAAGGAAGGCGAAGGGGATCGAGATCAGAGCCATGACGAAGGCGAAGGCTGGGGTGGCGAACTTGTGGTAGAACTGAACGCGCAGACGGGTGGTATCGAACCCGCTCTGTTCAAGCTCGGCGATATAGGCCGCCAGTTCGCGAAAGTTCATCTGTTCGTCCTGCTTGACTTCCTTGAGGAAGTAGCCCGGCGGTTCGTCCAGGCCCGGGAAGGTCGCCGCCTGGAAGGCTGCGAACTCGCTGGGGCGCGCGTCGCGCAATTCGCGGGCCCAGCCGTTTTCGAAGATCCAGGCGCCGACGGGCCCCGACCACTGGGCGCGCTCCGCCCAGATCAGGCGCTTGAGGCGGAAAGCATCCCAGTTGAGCTCGTAGACGGTGACGCCGACCATCACCCCACCGAGGGGGTCGAAGTGCTTGTAGTAATAGATTCGCGGGCCACGGCCCATGATCCACTTGCGATCGGGGCGCAGCCAGGTTTGCACGGGTCGCCCCTTGATTTCGTCGCGGATGGCGTGTTGAACCCGGTTGGCGCGGACGACGTGGTAGTGGTCGAAGAAGAACAGGCCCACGCTGATCAGCGCGCTGGCTGCAAGCACTGGGGCGGCGAGACGGTGCAGGCTGATGCCGCAGGCCTTGAACGCCGTGATTTCGTTGTGCT
>JBMFPL010000071.1:0-11847 GCA_049969115.1 Bryobacteraceae bacterium
GGGCGCGTACCTCGACCCCCTCGCCGACAAGCTGTTGCTGAGCGGCTGCTATCTCGCGTTGTGGGCCGCAGGCGTCGCGCCCGGGTGGCTGGTGGCGCTGGTCTTTAGTCGCGATGCCCTGATTCTGGCGGTGGCCGGCACCGCGCTCGCACTCACGCCGCTGCGCGAGTTCCGCCCTTCGGGCTGGGGGAAACTGAGCACGGTGGTGCAGGTCATTACCGGCGTGGCGCTACTGGCGTCCGCAGCGTGCCCCTGGCGCCCCCTGGGACGTGCGGCCGCCGCGCTGGTCTGGGCCGCCGCTGCCGCCACCTTGTGGAGCGGCCTCGATTATGCCTGGCAAACGGCCGCTCGGTTGCGGCGCTTGCTTTCGGGCTGAAATTGCGAAACGGGCCTACTTGCCCATCTTGCGCAGATTCTGCAAACTCCGCGTCACCGCTTCCAGTCCCGGATACGCGCCGCTTTCCTCCTCGACGATGTACCACTCGGTGCCGCCCACGCTCTCGCAAGCCGCGAAAAACTCCTTCCAGTTGACATCACCCTCGCCGATGATGGCGTCGCGCTTGGAGGCGGAGTATTCCTTGATGTGGACAGTGATGGCCCGGCCGGGATACTTGCGCACGTAGCCCACAGGATCGCCCCCGCCCATCATGCAGTTGCCCGTGTCAATCTGCATGATCACGTCCTTCGACGTGTGGCCGAAAAAGATGTCCCACGGCGCTTCGCCATCAATGGGCTTGAACTCGACCATGTGGTTGTGGTAGCCAACGCGCATCTTGTGCGGCTTGACCTTCTCGGCGAGCTCGGCAAAAAGCTTGGCCGTGTCGAGCCAGGCCTGCCGGGAGCTGCGGTACTTCTCGGGCAGCGAGGGAACCACCAGGTTGGGATTGCCCAGGATCTGGTTGAACTCGATGGTGCGGGCCAGCTCGTCACCGAGCAGCGTGTTGATCGCGGTGTGGGTGCCGGAGCAACGCAGCCCGTTGTCATCGAGCAGCTTGCGCAGCTCCTTGGCGCTGCGGCCGTAATAGCCGGCGAACTCCACTCCCTGGTAGCCGGCCTTGGCCAACCCGGCCAGCGTTCCGGCCAGGTCTTTCTCACAGAGCTTGCGAACCGAGTAAAGCTGAACGGCGATGGGGATCTTGCCCCGGGCGTGCAACCGGACGGCGGTCAGCCCGGCGACGGCAAAGGCAAAACTGCGTCGGGTGATGGTAGACATTGCTGGCAACTCCGGTTCCCACCTATAGCACGAGTCTGCGGCCCGGCGGGTCGCAGTCGCATCCGCGGGCCCGCTCGCGCTATCATAATCGAGTTTTATAGTTCAATTAGGAGGATTCCACCAAGAGAATGTCTGCACAAGGAGACCACCGCAACACGAACCCTTACCAAGCGGCTCTGGAGAACTTCGATGCGGCAGCCGATGCCCTCGAGTTACCTCAAGAGTTGCGGGCCATGATCAAGCACCCGGAACGGATCTTGATCGTGAACCTCCCGGTGCGCATGGACAACGGCGACGTGGTTAACTTCGAAGGCTACCGCATCCAGCACAGCACCGTTCGCGGTCCAGCCAAGGGAGGGATCCGTTATCACCCTGCAGTCACCCTCGATGAAGTCAAGGCGCTCGCCATGTGGATGACGTGGAAGTGCGCCGTGGTCAACATCCCGTTCGGCGGCGGCAAGGGAGGCGTGGTCTGTGATCCCAAGCGTCTGTCGCCCCGAGAGCTGGAACGACTCACCCGCCGTTACGCGGCCGCGATCACACCCCTGATCGGCCCGCAGCAGGACATCCCGGCGCCTGACGTCTACACGAACGCGCAAATCATGGCTTGGATCATGGACACCTACAGCATGATGAAGCGCGAGGGTTATCCGGTTCCCGGGGTGGTCACCGGCAAGCCACTCAGCGCGGGCGGCTCGCGCGGTCGGGACGAGGCGACCGGCCGCGGCGTCTTCCACACCCTGGAGTGCGCCCTGGAGCACCTACGCATGTGCATGAAAGGGGCCAAAGTTGTGGTGCAAGGCTTCGGCAACGCGGGGTCGGTGGCCGCGCTGCTGATGGATTCCCATCAGGCTATGGTGATCGCGGTCAACGATTCCCGCGGCGGGGTGTACAACAAAGCGGGACTTGACATCCCCAAGCTGATGCTCTACAAGGAGCGCACGGGCAGCGTGGTCGGCTTTCCGGGCGCCGAGCCCATCTCCAATGAAGACCTGCTGGCGCTGGAATGCGACGTGCTCGTGCCCGCCGCCCTGGAAAATGCCATCCATGCCCACAATGCCGCCCAGGTCCGGGCGAAGATCATCGCCGAAGCAGCCAATGGCCCGCTCACCCCGGCCGCCGACCGCATCCTCGAAGAAAAGGGCGTCTTCATCATCCCGGACATTCTCTGTAACGCGGGTGGGGTTACGGTCTCCTACTTCGAGTGGGTGCAAAACGAACAACACGTAACGTGGGAACTGCACGAAGTGCAGGAGCGACTGGAACGGGTGATGAGGAACGCCTTCCGCGAGGTTCTCAGCCTGCACATGGAGCGAAAGGTGAGCATGCGGCTGGCCGCCAATATGCTCGGCGTGAGTCGTGTCGCCGAGGCCGTCGCGGCGCGCGGCCTCTACCCCTGAGTTCGGGGCTCTGGCGCACCGCCCTTGGAATGTCGGCAGCTTGCGCTATGATGAAGCTCTGAGCCGGCCGCGTGACGGCACCGGCCGGTCGTCCGGCCGGCTCACGAGACCCTATGCCCGAGCACGTCCTCGAAGGCCAGCTCCACGCCGCCGGCCTGAGATTCGCCATCATCGTCAGCCGCTTCAACAGCCTGATCACAGAACGCCTGCTCGCGGGTGCGCTCGATGCACTCAAGCGCACCGGATGCGACCCGGACGCGGTCCGCATCGTCCGCGTGCCCGGCTCTTGGGAGCTACCCATCGTCGCGCGCGAGCTGGCCAAGAGCCACCGCTACGACGCCATCATCTGCCTGAGCGCGGTCATTCGGGGAGACACCCCGCATTACGAGTACATTGCCGCAGAAGCCTCCAAAGGACTGGCGCAGGTCGCGCTGGAAACCGGCGTTCCGGTGACCTTTGGCGTGCTCACCTGTGACACGCTCGAACAGGCGATTGACCGTGCAGGTGCCAAGTCAGGCAACAAAGGCTTCGACGCGGCCATGACGGCGGTGGAGATGGGCAACCTGATGCGCGTTTTGCGCGCGGGAACTTGACCCGATGCCCTCGCGCCGCAAGTCCCGCCGGCACGCGCTCCAGATTCTCTTCCAGTTGGACCTCACACCCCAGCCGGTGGAAGAGGCCATCCGGGCCTTCTACGAGTCACTTTACTCGGAGCTGGAGAACGGCCCCCCGCCTCCGGCCGACCAGTTCGTCGAAAAGCTGGTGCGCGGGGTGCAGCAGCGGCGCGAGGAAATTGACGCTTTGATCGCCCGTCACGCCCACAACTGGCGCCTGGAGCGCATGCCCGTGGTCGACCGCAACGTGATGCGGCTGGCGGTTTTTGAGATGATGGCGCTGCGTTCGGCGCCGGCGGTTGCCATCAACGAGGCGCTGGAGCTGGCGCGACGTTTTTCCGGAGAGGAATCGGTTCCCTTCATCAACGGCGTGCTCGACGCCATCCGTCGCGAGCTGGAGGAGTCCGGCCTGCTGGCGCCGGCGAGGGCTCGCCCCGCCGGTCGTTCGCAAAAGACCGCCTGATGCGCGTGGTTACTTCTTGCCCGCTGGGGACTGCGTGGCCAGCAGCCGGTCCAGCAACTGGAACAGTGCGCGCCCTTCGAAGATGGCGCGATTGTCCGGGGTATAAGCGAAGTCGTTGATGATCCATCCGTTGGCGTCAATGACGAACAGGTGCGGCACGTTGATGCTGGGCCGCTGCGGGGTGGCCTTCATGTAGGAAGCAGCCACCTGCCCGCAATCGAAAAGGATGGGCGTCGTGATCTTGTGCTGGCGGATGTAGGCGCGCACCATGTCCGCGTTGTCCGGCGGATTGACGATGGAGAGGATGGCGATGTTGTCCCCGTAACGTTGCTTGACCTCCTCCAGGGTGCGCGACAGCGTCTGGCAATGCGGGCACTGGGTGCGCATGATATCCAGCAGGACGATGCGGCCCCGGTAGTCGGCCAGGTCGTGCTGGCGAAGCTCGAGATCGGGCAGCGAGAAACCGGGCGCTCGCCGGTTGGACAGCTCTCCCGCGGCCCATAAGGAGGCAACGCACGCAGCTGGCAACCACCATCTCCACGTCATGCCCACACCATAGCACACCGCATCGAGGCAGCGCCTCCCGACAGGGCTGCCGCGGGCATGCTACCATCGGCGGTATGGCGAGGGCGAAAGGTCTGATTGAGGTCGAATGCCCCTGCTGCCAAGCCCGGCTGAAGATCGATCCGGCCACCCAGGCCGTGATCTCGCACCAGGCACCCGAAAAACCGCGCACCGTGGAAAGCCTGGAAGCGGCGGTAGCCCGGCTCAAAGGCGAAGCGGCCCGCCGCGAGGAGTTGTTCCAGCGCTCGCTGGAGGCCGAGAAGCGTCACGGCGAGGTCCTGGAGCGCAAGTTCGAGGAACTGCTGCGGCAGGCTCGCGAGAAACCGGACCTGCCGCCGCCCACGCGCGACATTGACCTGGACTGAGGCGGGAGGGCCGCCCGGCGCTCAGCGCATGGGCACGATCAGTTCGGGACCCAGCAGCTGTTCCAGAAGGGGCGTCTGCGGGTAGGGGTGGCCTTTGTAACGGCGGAAGCCCTCTCCCAGGGCGATTCCCGCACGCTGCCCGATCTGCCGCGTCCATTGCTCCATCATGATCATGTAGTCGTCCACCCCGTGCTGTTTCATCAACCATTCGCGCTGGCTACGGTGCTGCGCCAGCATCTGCTTCTTGATTTCGAAGACGGATTCGATGTTGACCACGAAGTCCGGCAGGATGGGATTGCCTTCCCGGTCCACGCCGCCGGCCGGGTCCATAAAGTAAAGGTGCGGTATAGCGGGCAGAGGCGCCCTGGGTTCCAGGGCGCCGGTGGAATAATTGGGCGCGGGCGCGGCAAAACATGCGTCGCGCACCAGCGTGCTGGTGGTCTCGTGATCGCAGAGATAGTCCACGGGCGAGGCCGTGAGAACCAGCTCTGGCTGGAACTCCCGCAGGATTTCGGTGACCCGCCGGCGGGAATCGTGATCGTTGAAGATGGCCAAGTCGCGAAACTCGGCGCACCGGTACGTGGCGCCGATGAGGGCGGCCGAACTGCCCGCTTCGCGACGGCGGATGGCGGCGATTTCCTCGGCGGAGTACTCGGTGGTGCCGCAGTCCCCGGGCGTCATGGTCACGATAGTGAGGGAGTGGCCGCGCGCGGCCAGCAGCGCCAGCGTGCCTCCGGCCAGAATTTCGACGTCGTCGGGATGGGCGTGAATGGCCAGGATTCGCGTCATTGTGTCTTACCCAATACCTTGGCGGTCAGGGATTCGGTAAGCCGCCGGGACTGCAAAGTGGCGGTTTCGATGGCGGAGATCAGCATGGAGCGCAGACCGTGTTTCTCCAGTTCGTGGATGGCGGAGATGGTCACGCCCCCGGGCGTGATCACCTGGTCTTTCAGGATGGCGGGGTGCAGGCCGGTCTCGCGCACCAGCTTGGCTGCGCCTAGTACGGTCTGCTCGGTGAGCCGCGTCGCCACTTCGCGCGAGAGCCCCATCTTCAAACCACCGTCAATCAGAGCCTCGATGACCATGTAGATGTAGGCCGGCCCGCTGCCGGAAAGCGCGGTGACCGCGTGCATCAGCTCCTCTTCCACGAAGACGACGTAGCCCACGGCGCTGAAGATCTCTTCCACCAGGCGCCGCTGCTCGGGGGTAACCGCGCCGTTGCCAGCGATCGCGGTGGCGCCCTCGTCCACCACCACAGGGATGTTGGGCATGGCGCGGAAGATGGGAATGCGCTTGTTAACCAGCTTTTCGATCAGCGCGATGGGGACCGCGGCGGCAAGCGAAATCAGAATCTGCTCGCTGCGCAACTGGTCCCGGATCTCTTCCAGCACCTGAGGCACGGTGAGAGGCTTGACGGCCAGGATGACGACGTCAGCCCAGCGGGCCGCTTCGGCGTTCTCCCTCAGCTTGACAGGGATGGAGAAACGCGAGGCGATCTGCTCGGCCCGCTCGGCAGAAGCTTCCGTGGCGACCAGGTGGTCGCGATCGGCAACGCCGCTCTTGAGGATCCCGCCGATCATGGCCGCGCCGATGTTGCCGGCGCCCATCACAGCAATGCGCTTCATTTTCATAGGAAGGCGAAGAGGATATTCTACCCGAGCAGCGCCCTGGCAGCCCGTCCGCTAACCTCGAACCGCTCCCGGCACGGCCAAGACGGGCAGACCTGCCAGCCCCGCGGCGCAGTTGAACTCGCCGCGCGGTTTGGCGTCTAATGGGAACTTCAGCGACAGGAGGACACGTGACGCTCACCGTGGTTTTGACCGCCTACGCGGCTTCGCTCGTTCTGGCCTTGTGGTTGCTGTACCGCTACCACGCGCCCTGGTACTGGCACGTGCTGGCCGTAGTCGCGGCTCTGGGGATCGGGCTAATCCCCACGCCGGCCCCTTTTGTAGGCAGCCGCGTGTTCGACATGGTGGTGGGGAGCCTGTTTGTCTTCTTGACGGCGTGGGGGTGGGGCGAGATTTTCCTCCACCGTCACCATCGTCGCGGGGGATCACGCTGAGCAGGACGGGGGTGACGCCGTCCGGGCAGCCGTCCCCGCGGCAGGCTGGAGCGCCCCCAGAAAGCACTTGATCCCGCGCGGCGACGCTGTTTATACTGGCAATTTCCCGGCCGGCGCCGGGGGAGCGGTATGGATCGAGCATCCAAAGATGAACTGGATCTTTCGGCGCCGCAGCGAGAGGCGGCCATGTTTTACGGGCTGTTTCTGCGCGGCCATCCGGCCGAGGTCTTGCGCCAGGACATCGACGTGCCCCGCAGGGTCCTCGAGAAATGGATGCGCTCGCCGGATTATGAGCCCTCTTTCCGCCAGACCCTCCGGCGGATTTACCGCTATCGCAAGCAAGTGCTGGCCATCTTCGACGAACTGGTGGGCAGCGAGCGCCAGCGCGCCCGCATTCAGTAGGCCCGCTTCGTCGCGCGACCTGCGCGGCGCCGCGCCAGCTTCCGTTTTTTCCTTCGAAACCACCGGGGCGGTTCGCCGCCCGCTTGGAGGCTTGCCGTGAGTACTGCGGTCCACAAACGCGACTTGCTGTCCGTGCCCGTCGAGCCGTTCGATCCCACCTCGGTGCGCAGGTTTTCGGAGCTACTCGAGCGCATGAGCCGCACCGCCTTCCAGGGCCGGCAGCTCGGCGAGGCTTTCCGGGTCTGGAAAAAGATGCTGGCCTCGGACTGCATCATCATGATGGGCCTGGCCGGCGCCATGGTGCCGGCGGGCATGCGCCGGCTGGTGGTGGAAATGATCCGCCACCGGCTCATTGACTGCTTGGTTTCCACCGGGGCCAATCTCTTTCATGACTTGCACGAGACGCTCGGCTACTATCACTATCGCGGCTCTCCCGACGTGGATGACCTGACGCTGGCCCGTAACATGGTGGACCGCATCTACGACGTGTTCGCCGACGAGGACGAGTTTCGCGCCCACGATCAGTTCCTGGGCGAATTCGCCGCCAGCCTCGATCAATCCCGCCCCTACACGACGCGCGAGTTCCTTTACCTGCTCGGGCAGCGCATCGCGCAGAGGGCCCGGGAAGACGGCATCCTGACCGCCGCGGCCAGAGCCAGCGTGCCCATCTACTGTCCCGCGCTGGGAGACAGCTCGATCGGGATCGGCATCGCCGCCCACCGCCACAGCAAGGGCAACCAACTGATGTTCGACATTATCGGCGACGTACTGGAAACCGCCTACCTCGCCAACGCGGCTACCACCGGCGTGATTTACTTCGGCGGCGGCACCCCGAAGAACTTCATCCAGCAAACCGAGGTCACCCTGCTCAACATGAGCGAAATGGCGGAGGGTCACAAGTACGCCATCCAGATCGTCACCGATGCCCCGCACTGGGGCGGCCTCTCCGGATGCACCTTCCAAGAAGCCCAGAGCTGGGGAAAGATTTCGGCCGACGCGCATATGGTCACCTGCCACTGCGATTCCACCATCGCCATGCCCATGCTGGTGACTGCCCTGCTCGAGGATGCCGAGCTGGTTGCACGTCGGCGCCGTCCCGAATTCGAAATCACCGGACCCCAGATCAGGGTGCGACTGCCCTGGGCGCCGGGAGCCTGAACGCACCTGCGAGGCGTGGCGTGCCAGAGCACGATCCGGACCAGGCAGCGCGGCGGACCTTCTCGCTTTACGCGTTCCGCTTCCGTTTCCGCGCGGAAGACCCGCTACGCTTCCCACCGGGCATGGCCGGCAACGTCGTGCGCGGCGCTTTCGGGATCATCTTCCGCAGACTGGCGTGCGTGCCTGAGTGCACCGATCCGCGCACCTGTCCCCTGCGCCCGAGTTGTCCTTACGCCCGGATGTTCGAGCCCCACGTGCAGGGCGAAGGGCCGAGCGGCCTGGCCGATCGGCCGCGGCCCTTTGTGTTTCGCGCCTCCCACCTGGACGGGCGCAGGCTGAACCCCGGCCACGAATTCCACTTCGACGTTCACATCTTCGATCTGCGCGATCCCGCCCTGGTCTATTTCGTTCTGACCTTCGCGCAACTGGCGCGAGAGGGCCTGGGGCCGGGGCGCGGCAAGGCTACCCTGCTGCGCGTGGAGCAGCTTGGCAGGGACCGCCAGCCGCTGGCGGATGTTTTCGATGGCATTACGTTGCGCGCGAACAATTTGCTGCCCCCGGTGACCCTCGATCTCGTCCGGGCGCCGGCCCCCGTCCGCCGCCTCCGCGTGGCCTTTTTGACGCCCACCGAACTCAAGGCTGGCGGCGAGCTGGCGCTGCGTCCGGAGTTCCATTTCCTGGTGGCCCGCATCCGCGACCGGCTCAGCGCTCTGTCCGCGCTCTACGGCGAAGGACCGCTGGAGTTGGACTACCGGGGCATGGTTGAGCGCGCCGCTCGCGTCCGTCTCACCCGCTCATCCTTGCGGTGGACGGAGACCACCCGCCGTTCGAGCAGGACCGGCCAGGAGCACCCCTTCGGCGGATTTACCGGCGAAGTCGAATACGAGGGGGACGTCGCCGAGTTTGTCCCTTACCTGGAAGCCGCTCAGTGGACCGGTGTTGGCCGGCAGACAGTGTGGGGCAAAGGAGAGCTGGCCGTGACGGTTCTCGGCTGAGTCAAGTGATCCCGGATTCCACCCATCCCTGCCTTCAGCAGGCCCAGCGCACGCCAGTCCGCAGGATTCCCGCTGGCAGAACGAGGTATACCACTTGACTCGCCTCTGGGCGATGCGGCACGTCCCCGAAAAAAGTGCCGGCGCGGGGTTCTCTACAGGCGCGCTTCGGGTGCCGCCGCAGGGCTTCGATGAGGGACAGACAGGCGCCAGGCGATGACAACCCCGCCCGGAGCTGAGCAGCGGCTTTGCTCTCAGAACGCGTCACCGGCGCGGGCCGCCGGGGCCGTGGCCGCTGGGGGGCTTCCGAGGACCATGCAAATGCGATACCATGTGGCCACACACTTCAGGAGGTTCACAACAGACCATGCTTTCCTGGCGAAGGCTCCCGCTTATCCTGCTGGCTGCGAGCTTCGCGCTTGCTCAAGATCCTCGCGGCGCAATCACGGGAACCGTAGTGGACGCCACCGGGGCCGTCATCCCCGGCGTGACAGTGCGCGCGACCAATGTGGAGACGGGTGTTTCCGCCTCCGCCGTGAGCAACGCCGCGGGCAACTATTACATTCCCTTCCTGCTGCCCGGAACTTACCGGGTGACGGCCGAGCTCACCGGCTTCAAGCGCTTCCTTCGCGAAAACGTTGAGGTCCGCGTCGGTGAGACCGTCGGTCTGACTATCCAGATGGAGCTGGGCGCGGTGACCGAGACGGTCGAGGTCAGGGAGACCACGCCTCTGCTGGACACAACGGCTGCGTCCCTGGGCCAGGTCTTCGACCAGCGGCGCATTCTCGAGCTGCCCCAGCGCGGCTACAACCCCATGGAGCTGACCTTGCTGACTCCCGGCGTGGTCAACACCACGAACATGCGTTTGCGCAAGGCGATGGCACCCGAGGCCACCTCGCAGATCATGGCCGACGGCGCGGGCCAGTACAACAACGAATTTCAGATCGACGGCATCACCAACATGTCCACGGACCGCGGTCGCGGTTACTCGCGCATCGCCTTCAGCCCGCCCATCGGGGCCGTGCGCGAATTCAACATGCAGACAACCTCCTACGATGCCAGCGTGGGCCGCACCATGGGCGCGGTGATCAACGTCAGCACCAACAGCGGCACCAACGAGCTGCACGGCGAGCTGCACTACGTGCTGCGGCACAGTTCGCTCGATGCACCCAACTTCTTCAACAACAAGGCAGGCACCAAGAAAAATGTCTATCAGGACCACCGTTACGGATTTTCCGCCGGCGGGCCGCTGGTGCTTCCGCGCTTGTACCAGGGCAAGAACCGCACCTTCTGGTTCTACGTGTTCGACGACAACCGCTTCGGCACCCCGGGGCAATTCACCTCCACCGTGCCCACCGCGGCCCAGCGCTCGGGTGATTTCTCGGCACTGTTGAAGCTGGGCTCGCAATACCAGATCTACGATCCCTTCACCACGCAGCCGGCGGCAGGCGGGCGCTTCAGCCGCCAACCCTTCCCCGGCAACATCATTCCCCGCGCCCGGCTGGATACGGTCGGCCTCAACATCGTGAACCTCTACCCCTTGCCCAACCAGGCCGGCACTTCGGATGGTCGGAATAACTTCTTTTACGCCGGCAAGTCCATTCAGAAGATTTACCAGCACTTGCTGCGCCTGGATCACGCCTTCAGCGAAAATCACCGCGGCTTCCTGCGCCTGCACTACGACTTCTGGAAGGAAAACAAGAACGACAGCTTCGGGACCGGCATCCAAGGTTTGTTTTCCAACCGGCCCAACCGCGGGGTAGCCCTAGACGACGTGATCGTGATCAATCCCTCGCTGGTGCTGAACTGGCGCTACGGCTTCAGCAGCACTAAGTGGTGGGAACTCAGGCGGACGCGCGGCTACGACCTTGCGCGGCTGGAATTTTCACCGGCGTTGTTGAAGCTCATGGAGCCAAAGCTGGCGCCCATCCCCCGCATCCAGGTAGGTTCCTACACGACTCTTTCCAACTGGGAGAATGGCGACGGCGCTAACTCCAGCCTGACCCACAGCTTCGCCACCAACGTCAACCGGCTGCTGGGCCGCCACACCATGAAGTTCGGCGCGGACTACAGGGTTTACCGCAGCTTCTTCGCCCGCCGGCCGCAAGGCGTGGCGCCGGATTTCTCTTTCGGAACTACTTACACGCGAGGGCCGCTGGATAACTCCCCGGCGGCCCCCATCGGGCAGGATCTGGCTTCGCTGCTGCTGGGCATCCCCGACGGAACGATGGGCATCATAGCCTCCGCAGCCTTGCAGGACCAGTATCTGGCGCTTTACTGGCATGACGACTTCAAAGTGACACCCAAACTTACTCTCAATATCGGGCTGAGGTGGGAGTACGAAACACCCCTGACCGAGCGGTTCGACCGGCTGGTCTCCGAGTTCAACTTCGACGCTCCCAATCCCATCGAGGCCCAGGCCCGTGCCAACTACGCGGCGCGGCCCATCCCGGAAATCCCGCCCAGCGAATTGCGGGTGAGGGGCGGCTTGACTTGGGTCCGGCAAGGCGGGCGCGGGCGCAGCCCCTTCCGGGGCGAGCGGGACAACGTCATGCCGCGCTTCGGCCACGCCTACCAGCTCGATAGCAAGACCATTCTCCGCGGCGGCTACGGG
>JBMFPL010000072.1:0-11825 GCA_049969115.1 Bryobacteraceae bacterium
CCACTTCCACCGCCACTTCGACCCGCGGGCGGCCGACTAGATCGAGCGGTAGCGGGAAGTCCAAGGAAAACAACTGGTTGGGCCTGCTCAGGAGCGCGGATCCCACCCGCTCGCCATCCACGCTGACCGTCAACCTCACCGGTCCCTGCCGAACGCGCACAGCGGGGCAAAACCCTTGCAAGTAAAGCTTTTCCTCCGGCGATTTCGGCCCTCCCAGCCACACTACCGCCCTGCGCCCCATCCAGCGGTGCGAGCCTTGGATCGCGTACCAGCCTTCGCCCAACTGGCGTGCAAAAATCGACTCGGCGACATCAACCTGCCGGGGTTCCTCCTCGCGCCAGCGTAGCCGCGCAACCGGTTTGTAGACCTTGGTGATGTTGCGCAGCCGGTCAGGCTCGACCGCGTAAACCACCAACTGCCCCTCGTCCAGAGCCCGGAGCGCGGCGCCCGGAGGTAGCACGAAGCGCTCGATGTCCCCGTACTCAGGATGGCGCTCGATCTCTTCTTCCGTACCCGGGGCCAGAAATACGGAGTTTTTGCCCACCAGGCGGAAGGGCTGGTCAAACACGCCGCTCCAGAACAGGCCGTTGTCCACGCCAACCAGCAGGATGATCTTGCCCGGGTGCAATTGGTTGGCCCGCGCCACGCCGCGCACCAAGCTACGCACGGCGCGGCTGCGCTGGTAGTTCCAGCGCGTGGCCTCCCTTGTTGCGGGCAGGGCCACGGCCAGGAAAGCGACGGCCAGCGCCACGGCGCAGAGCTTCCACGGCAACGGGCCGCGAAGACCGTGGGCCAGAGCATAGCCTACGAGCATCGCGGTTCCCAGCGTGGGCATGGTCAGGTAGTACTCCATCATGTGCTTTTGCAGTGGGAGCACCGGCGAAATCATGACGGTGAACCATGCCAGCAGGAAAACCGGCAGCCGGTCGCCTCGCCGCCATCTTGCCCACGCGAACCCGAGCAACGCCGCCGTCAGCACCCAGGAGACCGCCCGCGCCATGGCGCCGCTCGCATAAGCCGCGCTCAACGCCCAGCTCCAGTACCTCCAGAAGACCACTGGCAAGCGGGCGTCAACATACAGCCCGTAAGCCCCGCCCGCAGCCGGGGGCGCGGCCCAGTGGTGCACCAGCGCGTAAAGCACGGCTGGCGGCCATAGCCACAGCGTGCGCCGCAGCAATTGCCTGTCGCAAAGCATGGCGTAGGCTGTGGCCAGAGCGGGGTACACGATCATCCATTCGAGTGCGCCGTAGCCGGCGAGGTAGGCGACCCACTGCCAACGCCAGTACCGCCGATCGCCCGTCTGGCCGTAACGCACAAGCAGGTAGAATGCGGCCAGCACGCAAGCGGTGCACAGCGCCTGGTTGTACGCCGAGGTCCAAGTCATCACCTTCGCCAGCCCGCTGCCGGAGATCCAGAGCATGGCCGCAAGCCAGCCCGCCAGCCACGACCCGGTCAAGCGCCAGCCCAGCGCGGCCAGCAGCGCCAGGTTGGCGAACTGGGTCAGAAAAACCCAAATGCGAAAGGGCAACGGGTCCACGCCGAACAACGCCGAGAACACGATAAAGAATAGCCGTTCGCTCAGCGGGCGGATCGTCCCTTGGGCGCGCGGCTCCACCAACAGCCGGAAGAAATCGCGCCACCCCTCGATTTCCAGGCTCAAATGCAGCCAAGCGAAGTCGTCCTGCCAGAACCAGCACTTCAGACCGAGCCAGTAGAGCGCCACAGAGAACAGCGGCGGCGTCAACCACCACAGCGCCGGCCGTAGCTTGGATGGAGCGACCCGGGTCAACAGTCAACTATAGCACCGCGGCGAGTGCCCAGCCCGGCACGACATCTCCTGGCTGCGTCATAATACGAATTTCGGAGAGTCACCGATCCCCTGCCTCTTCAATCGCTTAGCGCCCTCATCGGCGCGCCTCAAAACCCGGGTGGCCCTGACGCTCTTCGCGTCACTGTTCGCGGCGCAGGCGATACTCCTGCTACCCTACCCCGGCGTGCAAACTGACGAAGCGCTGTTCGCCTCGCTGATTTACGAGCCGCGGAGCTTGGAGCACTTTGTTCAGATCTTCCAGGTCCGCATCCCTCTGATGGTGATGAGTTACTTGGGTGGCCTGAAGGCCCTGGTCTACGCGGCCTGGTTCAGGCTCTGGCCCCCCTCGGTCTGGTCGCTACGCGTGCCAGTGGTGCTGGCGGGCGCGGGCTCGGTCTGCCTGTTCTTCCGCTTGCTCAACAAGACACTGGGACGCCGGGCCGCCTGGATTGGCGCAATCCTGCTCGCAACCGACACTAGCTTCCTGCTGCTGACGACCTTCGACTGGGGGCCAGTGGCCTTGCAACACTTGCTGCTGCTGGCGGGACTCGACCTCCTCGTCAGCTTCCATCGGACGGGCCAGCGCCGCCAACTGGCCCTGGCTTTCCTCCTGTTCGGGCTCGCCTTGTGGGACAAGGCGATTTTCGCCTGGATGTTCAGCGGGCTGGTGGTGGCGACGCTCATCGTGCTGCGCCGCGAACTGGCGCGCGCCCTCGACAGCAGGAACGTGGCCACCGCATTGGTCGCCCTGGTCGCCGGAGCCTCCCCGCTCATCGTATACAACTTCCGCCACCATGGGCCGACGTTCCGCAACGCGCGCTACGATGCCTCGGACCTGTCCGGCAAGCTCCACCTTTTGCGTTCGACCCTGGATGGCTCCGCCCTTTTCGGCTACCTCACGCGGGAGGACGATGGCCGACGACGTCTGGACGCGCCCACCGCGCTGGAGCGGGCCTCTGTGGCCCTCAGCGATCTCGCCGGGCGCCCCCGGCGCAATCTCGCCCTGCCCGCCCTGGCGGCCTGTCTGGCGTTGTTAGCGCTGCTGGGCCGTTCCCCAGCGCGGCGCGCTGTGCTGTTCGCGATCGTGGCCACGGCCGTCGCCTGGACCCAGATGGCCCTCAACCAGGGCACCGGTGGCTCCGCGCATCACGCCGTGCTGCTGTGGCCGCTGCCCCAGTGGATCATCGCCGCAACCGTGGCCGAGGCCTCACGCCGGGTCGCTCGCGCGGGGGCCACACTCGCAGCCATCACCCTCGCGATGCTGGCCGGCGCCAGCCTACTGGTGACCAACGAGTACTTGGCGCAGTTCGTCCGCCACGGCCCCGCCCCTTACTGGACGGACGCCATGGGGCCACTCGTTCAGCGGCTCCAATCCACCCCGGCGGGTGCCGTCGTCATCGTGGACTGGGGCATCCTGGACAGCGCGCGCCTGCTCAGCCGCGGCCGGCTGCCGCTGTTTCAAGCGATCGATCTGGCTTCGCGCGAGGAACTCGACGGCGCCTGGCTGCGGGCCCTCCAGTGGCTGTTTGAGCGGCCCGATCCCGTGTTCGTGGGCTATGCCGCGGAGCAGCGGGATACTGCGCCCGGCGGCGCCCGGCTCACCCGCCACGCCTCCCGCCTCGGCTATGCCCGGCAAGTGCTCTACGAGGTGATTGATCGCCACGGGCGCCGGGTGTTTGAAGTCTGCCGATTCCGCGCTATTTCGGATCCAGACCCACAGCGGTCACGATGATGCCCAGCTCGCGCTGGTCCGTCGTCCCCGGCGGCAGCGCCTTGTCCAAGGCGAAATTCACCACCAGGCTGTCGCGCACGAAAGCGTGCGCGGGCACGTCGCGAGCGTACTCGTAATCGCCCGGCTTGTCGAATCGCTGCGGCGGCAAGGTAACGCCGCCGGCATCGGCCGTCAGCGTCTGCGGGCCGACCTTGGAGAAGACAGCTTCGGGAATGTTCAGCTTCAGTCGCAGCGTGGCACCTTTTTGCTGCGCGGCCGCGGGCGCGCGCAGCACCACCGCGAACTTCTTCGCCGTCCAGCGCCAGCTATTGCCCTCCAGCGCGTAAAAGCCTTCCAGCAACTGGAACGAGGTCTTCGGATCGGCCACATGCACGAAAGTGGCCAGCTCCGGCTGCTCTTCGATGGTGGACTTCTCGATGGCCCTCTGCTCGCGCTTGCAGCCGGCGGCGAGCGCCAGCCACAGCCAGGCGAAGGCCGCACAGTGACGCTTCAGCCCGTACATTTTTCCACTTCCACAAGACAACTATAAAACGTCGCGCCGCCGCCCAGATCGGCCAGGCGGTCCGCGGTCAGAACATTCGGGTTGCGGCGATCAGGCGCCAGCTTGTTCCATCGCACCGACCGCACAGCCACCACGCCGCGGGCCACGTCGCGGCCCACCCGCGCCGTGAGCACGATGGTGCCACGGTCGTTGAAAATCCGCACGCGATCCCCGTCGCGGATGCCGCGCGCCGCTGCATCCAGCTCGTGCAGCCAAACGGTCGAGGTCTCCCGGTCCACCGCCTCCCGGTAGCCGAAGGTCGAGTTCAAGCCGCTGTCGCTTTTCGGTGTGACCAACTCCAGCGGATAGCGCGCCCGCGGTTCGGGATCCCCGCAACGCGATTCGACCGGCGGCTCGTAGTCGAGCGTGGCCGGGGCGAAATCCAGGCGCCCGGACGGCGTGCCGATACCGCCTTGCGCGAAAGGTAGGAACGGTTCGCCCTCGCCCGCCACGCGCAGCCGCATCCACCCGTGCTGCTCGAGCGCCTCCGGCGTGATGCCTTTCAGGAACGGGTGGCCGCTGGCCAACGCGGCCCGGATGATGTCATCGTCGCTGTCGCGGAAACACGGCTCGCGGAATCCCATGCGCGCCGCCAGCAGGCGGAAGATTTCGGCGTTGGATCTGGCCTCGCCCGGCGGCGCCACGACCGGTCGCGCCAATTGCAGGTAGTAGTGCCCGTAGGAGGTGTAAAGGTCGCTGTGCTCGAGGAAAGTGGTAGCTGGAAGCACGATGTCCGCCCAGTCAACCGTGTCGGTGGGCAACTGCTCGATGACCACGGTAAACAGTTCTTCGCGCGCCAGCCCTGTCAGAACCAGATTCTGGTTGGGCGCAACCGCCGCCGGGTTGGAGTTGTAAACGAACAAGGCCATGACGGGAGGGGCCGTGAGTTCCGTCAGAGCCCGGCCGAGCTGCACCATGTTCACCGGACGCGCCGGTCTGCCCAGCGGCGACAGCATCTGAAGATCGGGTCGCTCCGCGGCGTCGCGATCCAGCACGAACGCGCCCGAGGTCGAAAGCAGCAGGCCGCCTCCCGGCTCGCGCCACGATCCCACCAGAGCCGGCAGCAGCGAGATGGCCCGCACCGCCAGCCCTCCCCTCTCGCCGCGCTGCACGCCGTAGTTGAGGCGAATGGCCGCTGGACGCGTGGTGGCGTATTCGCGCGCCAGGGCCGCTACGTCTGCGGCGGTGAGCCCCGTCCACTCCGCAACCCTCTCCGGCGGATAGCTGCGCACGTGCCGCGCCAGGGCATCGAAGCCCTCTGTGTGACGCTCCACGTAGTCCGCGTCGTAAAGCTTCTCCGCAATGATGACGTGCATCATGCCCAGAGCCAGCGCGGCGTCGCTGCCCGGATTGATGAAGAAGTGACGGTGAGCGAGCTGACCGGTGCGATTGCGCACGGGGTCGATGGTATAGACCTTCGCGCCCCGCCGCACTGCTTCCACCAGAAACGGCCACAGGTGAATGTTGGCGCCCAGCACGTTGGCACCCCACAGCAGCACCAGCCGCGAATGACGGAACTGCTCGGGCTCTGTTCCGTAGCGATGCCCGAGCGTCATCGCCAGCGCCGCCGTACCCGCCGACGAGCAAATGGTGCGCTCGAGCCGCGACGCGCCGAGGCGATGGAAAAAGCGCCGGTCCATGGAAGCCCCCTGCACGAGCCCCATCGTTCCTGCGTAGCTGTAGGGCAGCACCGCTTCCGGGCCGTACTCGCCGGCGATGCGGTCCAGGCGCGCGCCGATCTCGTCCAGCGCCTGCTCCCAGGAGATGCGCTCGAAGCGCCCTTCTCCCTTCCGGCCAACCCGCCGCATGGGGTAGCGCAGGCGCTGCGGCGAGTACTGCCGGTCCAGGTACCGCGTCACTTTCTCGCAAAGGAAGCCACGCGTCACCGGATGGTTCGGGTCTCCGCGCAACCGCGTCAGGCGACCGTCTTCGACGGTCACCAACAACGCGCAGGCGTCCGGGCAATCGAGAGGACAGGTGGAACGCCGGATCTCGGGCACCTCCGCGATTATATCCGACGGCGCCGTGCCCGTCCCTTCAGGGCAGCTTGATGCCGTAAGCTTCCAGCGTCAGGCCCATGGCCTGCCGCAGCCGCGAGACGGCCTTGTTGGCCTCCAGCCGCGCCACCACCTCGCGCCGCCGTGAATCGGCGTACTCGTTCTGGCGGGTCAGCACCATGAAGTTGGTGGATTCGCCCGCCTGGAAGAGCCGCCCCTCGCTGTCCAGCTTGTCCTTGGCCGCGCGTGCGCTGGCTTCCGCCGCCCGGATGCGCTGGCGCGCCGTCTCCAGGGCCTGCAAGGCGTTGCGCACCTGCATCTGGATGAGCTGCTCCAGCCGCGCCTGTTCCAAAGCCAGCCGGCGCTCGGCCAGCCGGGCCTGCGCCAGAGCGGCCTCCGCCTTCCGGTTGCGCAGGTTCAGATCCAGGCTCAATCCCGCCTGAAAGGTTTGGTAGCGGCGCGCGAACAGATTGGAAAGCGCGGTTCCGTAACCGCCCACCAGAATGTCCGGCAGGCCGCCGAAACTGACCACAGGCACCGGGGGCAGACCGGCCAGCGCCGAAAGCTCGTTCAAGCGAATGGCCGAAACGCGACTCGCCTCGCTGAACGGGTTTTCGCGATCGCTCACAGTGCCGGCCAGGCCCGAGTTGCCGTAGCCCGCCACCAGATTCAGTTGCGGCTTGACCATTTCAGCGCTGACCTCGGTCTGCACCCGCGCCGCCTGCTGGCGCGCCTTCAGAGCGCGCAGCTCTGGCCGGTGCGCGAGCGCCTGCGCGACGGCGCGCCGCAGATCGTCCGCCGCGGGTGGCTCGATCATGGCGGCTTCGGTGGGCACGATCTCCTCGCTCCACAGCGCCTCATCCCGCCCACCGGCGAGCAGCAACTTCAAGGCGTTCTCGGCTTCGGTCAGCGCATTTAGGGCGGTGAAGTAGCTGTCCACCCGCCGCTCGAGTTCCGCCTCCGCGGCCGAGATTTCCACCGGCGCCAACGTCTGGCTGGCCACCATGCGCCGGGTGAGCGCCAGTTGCTCGCGCGCCAGCTCGACCGATTCGCGCAGCACCTCCACCGCCTCGCGCGCCGCGACCAGGTCCCAGTAAGCCTGCTCCACCCGGGCCACCACCTCGATGACTCGCTGCTCGAACTCGGCCTCGGATCCTTCCCACTGCCTGCGCCGGATGCGCAGCTCGCCGCGCTCGCGGTCGATCGTCCGGTTGCGCAGCAACGGAAATGTTACGCTCAGCACCAGGCGAGAGTTGATGAAAGGATTGAGCGAGACGAAGGGATTCGAGGTGGACTGACGCGTGTTCTCAAAATCCAAGCCGAACGAGGCGCCCTGCCAGGGCAAGCGTTGCCGCAGGTAGAAATTCTGCGCCAGCAGGTGCTCGCTCAGCCGCCCGCCCGCACCCATCAGGATCGAGCTGGTGGGCGTGTTGCGCGACTCCAGAGCCGGCAGCCAGCGGAAGACAGGATCCAGGTAGCCCTGCGCGGCCTTCACCGCCTGGCGCGCCGTCGCCGTGTTGACCCGTTCGATCTCGATGTCCAGATTGGACCGCAACGCCGTCTGGATGGCTTCGGAAAGGCTCAGGGGCCTGCGCACCATGCCCACGCCCACGCGCTGCGGGCGATCGGCCGAAGGGGCCTGCGCTTGCGCTTCCAGCGGCGCTACCAGCAGCAACGCGAGCGCGAGAAGGCTGGTGATGCTTGCCCACGCGCGCCGCAAACTCAGCAGCCGCAGCCAGCCCGCCAGCTTCCCCCAGACCGGCGAATGCGCCACGTCGTCGAACAGCGAATAGACGACGGGCGTCACCAGCAGCGTCAGCAGCAAGCACAGCGACTGCCCGCCGATGACCACCACCGCCACCGTCCGCCGGGTGCCTGCGCCGGCGCCGGTCCCGACCGCCATGGGGATCATGCCGGCCACCAGGGTGGCCGTGGTCATCAAGATGGGACGCAGCCGGTCCTCGCAACCACGCAGGATGGCTTCCAGCCGCTCCATGCCCTGCTCGCGGCGCAACCGCTTGATACGGTCAATTTGCAAGATCGAGTTCTTCTTGACGATGCCGAACAGCATCAGGATGCCGAGCGAGCTGTAGACAATGGAGAAGTTCTCGCCCATAGCCAGCAGCGACAGCAGGGCAAAAGGCGTCGAAAGCGGCAGGCTCACCAGAATGGTCAGCGGGTCAATGAAGCTTTCGAACTGGGCAGCCAGCACCATGTACATGAACACGATGGCTAGCACGAAAGCCAGCACGAACTCGAGGGAGGCTCTGCCGAACTCGCGCGAGCGCCCCAGCAGCCCCCAGCGATACTCGGGCCCCATGTTCAGGTCGCGCACCGTTCCCTCCAGCACGGGCAGAACGTTGGAAAGCGCCTGCCCGCCGGTCAGGTTGGCGCTGATCAGGATCTGCCGCTGCCGGTTCACACGGTCGATCTGCACCGGGCCGCCGCCGGGCTCGATCCGCACCACATTGGCCAGCGGCACGTTGCCCAGCGTAGCCGAAGGCACGTAGAGGCGCTGGAGCGCCGAGGGCGAGTTGCGGAAGGCCTCGTCCACGCGCAGCGCCACGTCGTAGCGATCGTCGCCTTCGCGGTAGGTGGTCACCTGCTCGTCACCGCCCACCAGCGTGCGCAGCGCGGTGGCCACCGAGGCTACGCTCACGTGCAGATCGGCCGCCTTCTCGCGATTGATGTAAACACGCAGCTCGGGCTTGCCCGGCTCGTAGCTGGATTCCAGGTCAGTGACGCCGGGCAATTGCGTCAGGCGCTGCTTGACCGCCTCGGTGTAACGCTCCAGCCGGCCGAGATTCGGCCCCTGGATGTAAAACAGTAGATCCTTGGTGGCCGCCGACCCCGCCCCCTGGATGAATGCGGGCAACTGCACACTGACCGTCAGATCACGGAAACGTTGCAAGCGCTCGCGCGCCATCCCCATGATTTCGACCTGCGACTCCCTGCGCTGCTCCACGGGGACCAGTTCGACCAGGATGACGCCGCGGTCCACCTGCCGGCGCGTGTCCGCCCCGATCAGCGTGAGCAGATGGGCAACCCCGGGAAGCCGGCGCAACTCGGCCTCCAGCTCGCGCATCATCCGATCGCTGCCCTCCAGCGATGAACCCACCGGCATGCGCACGCTCACTTCGAACTCGCTGCGGTCGTCCACAGGCAGGAAGTCCTTGCCGATCGCCATGAACAGGGGAATGGTGGAAAGGGCTACGACCACGGCGCCCAGGGCCACCAGCCAGCGGCGGCGCATGGCCCAGCGCAGCATCCTTCGATAGGGCACGGCCAGGGCGCGGTAGAGCGCCGTTTCCTTGGTGCTCGCCGTCCCGTGCTCCAGGCGCAGGAAGCGCGAGCTCAGCATGGGCGTGGCCGTGAAGCTGACCAGCAGGGAAACCAAGATGGCGAAGGCCGCCGTCCAGCCGAAACTGGACATGAAGCGGCCCACCATGCCGCCCATGGTGGCCACGGGCAGGAAGATGATCACCAGGCTGAGCGTGGTAGCCATCACCGCCAGCGCGATCTCACGCGTGCCCTCGATGGCCGCTTCCGCCGGGCCCAGCTTCTTTTCCTCGGCGTTGCGGAAAATGTTCTCCAGCACCACGATCGCGTCGTCAATCACCACCCCCACCACCAGCACCAGCGCCAGCATCGTGATCTGGTCGAGCGTGAAGCCCATCCAGTGCATCAGGGTGTAGGTGGAAACGATCGAGGTGGGAATGGCCACCGCCGCAATCAGCGTGGTGCGCCAACTGCGGATGAACAGCAGCACGACCAGACCGGCGAACAGGCCGCCCAGGATCAGATGCTCCTGCACCGCCTTGAAAGAAGCCTCGATGAACAGCGACTGGTCGCCCAGATAAGCGACCTGGAAGTCGGGCGGCAGCGTCTGCCTGAGCTCTTCCACTCGAGCCTTGATCCTGCGGATGACCTCCAGCGTGTTGGTGCCTGCCTGCTTTCGCACCTCGAGCACTACCGCGGGCTCGCCATCCAGGCGCGCCAGCGACCGCGGTTCCTCGACGCCGTCCTCCACCCGGCCGATGTCGCGCACGCGCACCGGGGCGCCGCCCACGGTGGCCACGATCAGATCGGCGAAGTCCTGGGGACGCTCGATGCGGCCCAGCGTGCGCAGCGAGACTTCGCGCGGCCCCTGGTCCATGTGCCCACCAGGAATTTCCACGTTCTGCGCGGCGATGCCCGCACGCACCTGGTCGATGTTCAGGTTGTACGCGTAAAGCTTTTCGCCGTCCAGCCAGATCTGGATCTGCCGCTGTCGTTCGCCCACGAAGCGCACCTGCCCGACACCCGGCAATGACTCCAGATTTTTCTTCAGCCGGTCGTCCACCAGCTTGGTCACCTCGCGCAGATCGCGGGGCGCGGAAACGGCGAGGGAAATCACCGGGGTGGCGTCGGTGGCGATCTTCTCGATCACGGGCGGATCGGCATCGCGCGGCAAATGCCGCACGACGCTGGAAACGCGGTCGCGCACCTCCTGCGCGGCCACGTCGGGGTCTTTTTCCAGTACGAACGTCACGTAGACGATCGAGATCCCCTCGGCCGAAAGCGAGCGCAGCTCGTCAATGCCGCTCACCGTGTTCACCGCCTCTTCGATTCGTCGCGTGACCTGGGTTTCCACCTCTTCCGGCGAAGCGCCGCGCAGCGTGGTGGTGATGGTCACGGTGGGGAACTCGATCTTGGGCAGCAGGTCCACGCCCAGCTTGCGGTAGGAATTCAGCCCCAGCACCACCAATGCGAGGATCAGCATGGTGGCGAAGACCGGGCGGCGTACGCAGATTTCCGCCAGCTTTTGCATGGCTCACCTCGCCTGCACAGGCCGCGGGCGCACCGGCGCGCCGTTGACCAGCATGGCCTGTTTTTCCAGAATCACCTGATCGCTGGGACGTATCTCGCTGGCGGGCGCCTCCACCCATTCGCCCAGCTCGATGCCCGGCGCAATCTTGTGCTCCACGGCCCGGCCGTCGCGCACCGTGAACAGCTTGGTCAGGCCCGCCACCTGGTAAAGCGCCTGCCGCGGCACCACTACCACGGTGGAGTCTTGGGAAAGGGTGACTCGAACCTGCACGAACATGCCCGGCTTGAGGCGCGGATCGTTCGTGTTCGGCCGCGCCTCCGCGGTGAGCGAACGCGAACGCGCCTCGAGCGACGGGTTCAGCTCCCGCACCGTCGCCTCGAACTCCTCCCCCGGGGCAGCGTCCGTGGTGAAGCGCAGCGTGCTGCCCACGCGCACCTGCGCGGCCGCGGTTTCGGGAATCTCCACGCGCAACCGTAGCGGGTGGGTCTTGACCAGCGTGAGCATGGGCGTGTTCTCGCGCAGGTACTGGCCGGGCGAAACCAGCCGCGCCGACACCGCTCCATCGAACGGTGCGCGCACCGTGGCGTCCGCCAGGCGCTTCTCTGCCAGCCGGACCTCCGCGCGCATGGCTTCGATGGCGGCCAACTGCACGCGCAGCTCGTGCCGCGCAGCTTCCAGCGCCGCCGCCCGCGCCTGATACGCCTTCTCCAACTCGATGAACCGCTGCTCGGCGATATCCCCGGTCTTGACCAGCTTGAGGGCGCTCTCGTAGCGGGCTTTCGCGTCCTCGTAGGCCGCCTGCGCCTGCCGGATCGCGGGCGTGGTCTCCGGAACCACCTCCTCACGGCTCGGGTCCAGCCCGATGCGAGCCAGGGCCTGCGCCAGCCCCGCACGCGCCCGCGCCAGTTGCAGCTCCAGCTCCCGCTTGTCCTGCT
>JBMFPL010000073.1:0-11814 GCA_049969115.1 Bryobacteraceae bacterium
GATCGTCGTAGGAATACTGTACGTGCAACGGCTCGCACGCTTTTTTCGCGCCGTAGTAAGCGCCGCCCGCCATCAGGTACCAGTCCACGAACTGCCACGTCGGTGATGCCGGCCACGCGGCGTCGAACTTCCAGGCCGTGATCCCGGTGGCCGAGTATTTGTTCCGCGCGTAAGCCTCGTCCATGCCCCGGGGCGCTTTCGTAGTTCATGGCCTGCGCCTTCATGACGAAATCTTCGATGCCTTCGGGGCTGCCGTAACGCGCCTCCATCGCCTTCAGGAAGGCGTCAAAGTAGCGTCCGCCCTGAATGACGGCGTGGAATGACCAGGCTTCGGTCCAGGGAGGCCACAGGTCCTCTTCGGACAACATGCGCCGCATGCTCGCCAGTGGCGCCACCACAGCGCCGATGCCACCGGACTGGGCGAATCCCCAGGCGCCCGATTCCTTGTTTCGGTAATAATGCGACGGGGCGCGTAAGTCCAGAGCTGGCGGGTTCCCGTGCGCGTGCCCCTGGTCTGGAAGCGTTCCTTGACGTCGAATGCGCCGGAATGGGGCTGGTAGGTGCGCTCGGGCGTGTACTCGGCGATGACCTCGCGATAGGCCTTGTCGAGCGAGGGCGTGGGGAACGTTTCGTCATGCCCCAGGAAGTGCACGAGGCCGGGATGGTTGCGATGCGCAGGATTGTGTCCTTGACGCAGGCCACCGCCAGGGCCTCGTCGGGGATGCTGCGGCCGAATAACTGCTGCGTCACCATGACGCCGCAGCGGTCGCAGAGGTCGTAGAATTCGTCGGTCTCACGGATCGAGAACCCTTCCGAGCAGAGCATGTTGAGATTGGCTTCGCGCGCATAGCGGATCAAGGCCTCGTAGCGCCGGCGGTCAAGGCGCAGCAGCATGTCGCAGGTCATCCAGGCCGCGCCGCGGATCAGGATCTTGCGGCCGTTGATCGTGTACTGTCGCCAGCCCTCTTCGTTCAGGTAAGTCCCGGCGTTACGGATGCCGAAGCGCACCTCGACGGCGTCAGAGAGCTGCCCGGCGACCCACGCCGACAATCGCAGAAGATACAGCTCCTGGCACCCCAGCGGGTGAGGCCACCAAACGCGCGGACGGCGGATGCGAAGTTGCGGAAAACGATCTGCGGTGAAACGGACCAGGCGCGTTTCGCCCGGCGCCAGCCGCAGCGCTTGCGCGAAGCGGATCTGCTCGACTTCTCCGCGAATATCGGCGTTGACCTCGCGCGCCTCCAGGTTAGTAACTTCCACCGAGACCGCCAGCTCAACCGATGCCAGCGAGGGAAGCTCCAGCCTTGCCGGCACATAAGGATGGCGCAGGATCACCGGGCCGCTGGCCGTAATGGAAACGTCGCGCCAGAGGCCCATGTTCATGTCCGGTGGCTGGGGGTTGTGGTCGTCCCAACCGGTGGTCGCCTGGATCTGCTTGGTCCCGTACGTTCGGTTGGGCAGCAGTCCCGGCGGAATTACCTCGATGGCCAGGCCGTTGCGACCGTCGAAGGTTGCGTGACCGTCGAGGGGAAACTCGAAACGGCGGAACATTCCGATCACTTGCCCGGCATCGGCGATCTGGCGCCCGTTCACCCAGACGTTGGCCTGGTAGTTGATCCCGTGCAGGTGAAGGCGAAGATGCTTGCCCCGCCAGGAAGGAGGCAGGGCGAACTCGGTGCGGAACCACCACGACGGCCGGAAGGGACTGTCCTCCGGCATCACCAGCCAGCGGCCTTCCTTGAAACCGGGAATCTTCTTGAGTTCGAGGCCGAAGTACGGATCGGGATAAACCCCGTTGGCCACCAGAGCCGCCAGTACCGTGGTGGGCACGCGCACCCGATACCAGCCCGAGGGCGTGAAGCCGGGTCGCGAGAGCACAGCGCCTCGCTGGCGGACGTGGCGCGAGGATTGCATGAACCAGTTTTCCGCCAGGGTGAGCCGCTCGCCTGCGACCAGCGACGCCGCCGTCAGCAGAATGACCCACGCTTTCATGACGCCTCCCGTCGTCCTGCGACGTGTTAGTCTGAACCAGTCTATGTCAGCGGAGAGCAGGCAGACAGGGGGTGAACTGGTACGCGGCTTCGGGCTGCTCCATGCCACCGCGCTCAACATGAGCAACATGGTGGGGATCGGGCCTTACATTACGATCCCGCTGATGCTGGCTACCATGGGCGGCCCGCAGGCGGTGCTGGGGTGGTTGCTGGGAACCGTGCTGGCGTTGTGCGACGGTCTGGTCTGGAGCGAACTGGCGGCGGCCATGCCCGGGGCAGGCGGAACTTACCTGTACCTGCGGGAGGCGTTCCGCGCCACGCACCTGGGATCCTTAGTGCCCTTCCTGTTTATCTGGCAGTTCATCTGGAGCGGGCCGCTGGAGATTGCCTCCGGCTTCATCGGATTCGGCCAGTACCTGGCCTACTTCTTCCCTTCGATGGGCCCGCGGCAGATGCGCATGGTCGCCGCGGCCCTGGGCATCCTGGTGGTGGTCTTGCTTTACAGAGGGATCACGGCGGTGGGAAGGCTCACCGTGGTCTTGTGGGGCGGGATGCTCGTCACCGTGACCTGGATCATCGCCAGCGGAATGGCGCATTTCGATGCTGCCAGGGTGTTCGACTTCCCGCCCGGCGCCTTCTCCTTCAACCTCGGCTTCCTGATGGGGCTGGGCGGGGCGACGCTCATTGCCATGTACTGCTTTCTGGGTTACTACGACATTTGTTACGTAGCCGGTGAAGTGCGCGATCCGGTGCGCGTGATCCCGCGCGCGATTCTGTACTCGGTGCTGGCGGTCGCCGTCATTTATACGTTGATGACGCTGGCCGTGATCGCGGTGGTACCCTGGCGGGAGGCGATCCAGTCTCGCTTCGTGGTGGCCGAGTGCATGCGGCGGCTGTATGGAAGCTGGGCGGGTGCGGCGGTGACTGTCCTGATCCTGTGGTGCGCGTTTGCTTCGGTGTTCGCTCTCACGCTGGGCTACAGCCGCATCCCGTATGCCGCGGCCTGCGACGGCAACTTCTTCCGCGCCTTCGCGCGCCTGCATCCTACGGGACGGTTCCCGCATGTCTCGCTGCTGGTGATCGGCGGCCTCTCCATCGCCGCGGCCATGCTCGATCTGGAAACGGTGCTCAAGGCGCTGCTGGCGGCGAGGATTCTGGTGCAGTTCGCCGGCCAGATCATCGCGCTGCATTCCTTGCGGCGCCGCCGGCCCGATGTGACACTACCCTATCGCATGCCTCTGTACCCTCTGCCTGCCCTGGCGGCGCTGGGCGGCTGGCTCTACGTGTTCGCCACCTCCGGCCTGGAGTTCATTGGCTTCGGACTGCTGGTGCTGGGCAGCGGGGCCCTGGTGCAGCGGCGGTGGAGGCGACGCATCCCGGTAGAATAGTCCGCATCATGAGAGCGCAAAAGCTAATGCTGCCGGCGCTGGCTGCCGCGGCGCTCGCGCCCCTGGCTGCCCAGCGCCTGGTCACCGTGCGACCCCGCGAAACCGACGAAATGCTGGTGAACCCCGGCATCGGGTTCATGACCTTCCAGCGTTTCAACGGCGACGAACTCAACCCAGGCCTGAAGTGGACCGAGGGCTACCCCATCGTCTATCAGGAATTCAAGGGCACTCTGGAAAACAAAAACTATCCACTCACTTCGATCGCCTACTTTCGCGTTTACTGGCGCTTCGTCGAACCCGAACGGGGACGCTACAACTGGGAAATGCTGGACAAGGCCCTGCTCACCGCGCACCAGCGGGGACAGACGCTCATGCTGCGCATCGCCCCTCACGGCACCGGCGCCGACAACGACGTGCCCGGCTGGTACCGGGCCATGGTGGGCGACGAAAGCAGCAAGCAGTTTCCGGAAAAGAAATGGCGCACCGACCCGGAAGACCCGCGCTATGTCCATTACTTCGGGCGGATGATCCGCGCCGTCGGCCGCCGCTACGACGGGCATCCCGATCTGGAGAGCGTGGACATGGCGATCGTGGGAGCATGGGGCGAGGGCGCCGGCTCCCAGCTGCTCAGCCAGAAAACGCGCGAGGCGCTGGTGGACGCCTACCTGGAGGCCTTTCGCAAGACCCCACTCGTCATGCTGCTCACCGACGAGAAAACCAACGGTTACGGCATCTCGCGGCGCGCCGTAGGCTGGCGGGCGGACTGCCTGGGCGACATGGGCGGCTTCAGCCCCACCTGGAATCACATGTTCGATTACTACCCGCAGGCCGTGGTGAAATTCGGGATGCAGGAGGCATGGAAGCGCGCGCCGGTCACCTTCGAAGCCTGCTGGGTCATGCAGCACTGGAAAAACCAAGGCTGGGACATCGATTACATCATCGAACAGTCGCTCAAGTGGCACATCTCCTCGTTCAACGCGAAGTCCTCGCCGGTGCCGGACGAGTGGCGGCCGCACGTGGAGCGGTGGCTGAAGAAAATGGGTTACCGTTTCGTGCTGCGCAAGTTCACTTACCCGGCTGAAGTGCGGCCACACGGGAAGCTGGAGTTCACCAGCTGGTGGGAGAACAAAGGTGTGGCGCCGTGTTACCGTCGTTTCCCGCTGGCACTCCGCCTGAAAAACGACGATTACTCGGTGATCCTGGAGACAGACGCCGATATCCGCGAATGGCTCCCGGGCGACATCGTCTTCGACGATGCCGTGTTTGTTCCCGCAGACGTTCCCCCGGGCGAGTACGAGCTCGCCATCGGGATCCTGGATGCGCAGACTCGCCACCCCAAGGTCAAACTGGCTATCGAGGGACGGGACAACGAAGGATGGCACCGGCTGGGCGCGATCGCGGTCCGCTGAAGCGCATGCGGGCGTTGTGGCCCGCTGCGGTCCTGCTGGGGGAGGTATTGATCTTCCACCGCCGGGTCCTGTTTTCCCACCAGTGGACCATACCCTGGGATTTCCGAGACTACCACTTGCCGCTGGCCGAGTTCATGGCGCGTTCGCTGCGGGACGGGCGAGTCCCGCTGTGGGATCCCTACACTTACTGTGGCGTTCCTTTCTACGCTAACTTGCAAACCCAGTTCGGCTACCCGCCGGCATGGCTGGCGATCGCCGCGAGCAACCTGGCCGGAGGTCTCCATCTGCTGGAATTTCTCGAATGGTATCTGGTTTTGCATATCTTTCTGGCCGGGCTTTTCGGTTACCTTCTTTCCCGGCGCTTGGGGGCCGGTCGCCCTGCGGCCGTCCTGGCGGGGACGGTTTTCCAGCTCGGCGGTTACTTTGCCTCGCAGGCGCAACACCTGGGCGCCATCTGCGGGGCGGCCTGGCTGCCGCTGGCGTGGCTGGGAGTCGTCGCGTTGAGCGCCGAATTCCGGTGGCGGCGGCTGGCTGTGCTGGCACTGGCTCTGGCCATGGCGCTGCTCTCCGGATTCCCGGCGGTCACCGCGGTGGTCCTTGTCTCGACATGCTTGCTGGTCAGCTCCTTGGTGTTGCTAGGGCGGGCCCCGGTGCGAACTCTGTCAGCGGTGGCGGCAGGCGCGATCTGGGCGGGCGCACTGGCAGCCGTGCAGTTGCTGCCGAGCATGGAAGCGGCGCGGCTGTCCACGGCTTACTCGCGAGGGGCATTCGCGGGTACGGGCGGCGGCGTGCCATGGGTCGGGCTGCTATCCCTGGTCGTCCCCGGCCACAACAACATCTTCGACTTGAGTAAATACCGGCTGGCGTGGAACCCGACTTTTCTGTATCTCTACTCTGGCTGGATCGGGCTGGGATGCGCCCTGACCGGTCTGGTAGCATCGCACTCGCGTTACCGCGCACCGGTAGCTTTGACCGCCCTGTTGTGCGGCCTGTGGATGCTGGGCGAGACGACGCCCCTGGGGCGGGGCGCGTTCCTGGCGTTGCCCGTATGGGCCAGATCCCCTCTCTATGCCGAATTCGCAATGATCGGATTCCTGCTGGGCCTGGCGGCGCTGGCGGCGTTGGGTGCGGACCGGCTGGGTGGCCGGCACGCGCGGCAGGCGGCTCTCGCGCTGATCCCTCTGGCCGCCCTCGATCTTATCCACGCGGGATCCAACCGCAACATGAACACCGTCCGCGTCAGCGACGAGCCCGCAGCCTCCGTTGAGCAGTTCGAGGGCGCCGCGGAGACCCTGGAGCGCTTGCGCGAGCTGGTGCGCCCGAACACGCCGCCCTGGCGCGTGGAAGCTTACCGTGACTCCATGCGCTGGGCCAACAGCGCACCCATGACGGGCATCCCCACCGCCAGCGGCAATGACCCGGTGGCGCCCGCCCGGATTCTCGCCGTGCGGCGCCTTTTCGGGCAAGGCCAACCCTGGCTCCGCTACTGGGAGCTCGCTGACCTGGACTCGCCCTTGCCCGGGCTGCTGAACGTCCGCTACCTGGTTACCTGGGCGCCCTCGCCGGAGCCCGCGGTGCAACACCCGAACTGGAGGCGCGTGGCGGACCTGCCCGGACACCAGGTTTACGAGAACCTGCGCGCTCTGCCGCGCTTCTTCCTGGTGAGCCGCGTTCGCAGGGCTCGCACACAAACCGAGGCGCTCGCGCTGCTAGCTTCGCCTTCATTCGAGCCCGCCAGAGAGGCGATCGTGGAAGGCGATCCGCCCTGCCTGGCCGAAGCCGCGGCGCTCCCGCCTGTGCGAGTGCTGGCCTACCAAGACCGTGAGCTTTGGCTGGAAACAGAAGCCGCGGGGCCAGCCTTCCTGGTGACTTCGGAAACCTTCTACCCGGGATGGCGCGCCTGGATTGACGGCCAGCCGGCGAAGCTGTACATGACCAACGCTGCATTTCGGGGACTCGCTGTGCCGGCGGGCAAGCGCCGCATCCGCATGCGCTTCGAGCCTGCGATCCTTTACTACGGCTTGTCGTTAAGCGTGCTGGCATGGACCGCCTTGTTCGCCGGCGTGCTCGTCGAGAAAAGAATTCCGCGCGCGTGGGTCGCGCGCTCATGGAGGAGGTCGGCATGGACAAGGTGAGGGTCGGATTGATCGGATCGGGCTTCGCCAGCGCCATTCACTGCGAGGCGTTGCGACGCGTGCCCGCGGCCGAAGTGGTGGCGGTCGCCTCGCCCCGGGGCGCGGCCGGCTTCGCCGCGCGACACGCCATCCCGCGCTGGTACGCCGATTATCGCGAGCTGCTGGAATCCAGGGATCTCGACATGGTCGTGCTGGGCATCCCCAACGACCTTCACTGCCAGGTGACGGTAAATGCCGCCGCCGCGGGCAAGCACGTGGTGGTGGAGAAGCCGCTCGCCATGAACCTCGAGCAAGCCGATCGCATGATCGAGGCTTGCCGGGCAGCGGGCGTGAAGCTGATGTACGCCGAAGAGCTGTGCTTCGCGCCCAAGTACGTGAGGCTCAAGCAACTGGTCGAGGAAGGCGCGCTGGGCCGCGTCTACCTGGTCAAGCAAAGCGAGAAGCACGACGGCCCGCATTCGGCCTGGTTCTGGGACGTGTGCCGATCCGGCGGCGGCGTGGCCTTTGACATGGGCTGCCACGCGGTTGAGTTCTTCCGCTGGATGCTGGGCAAACCGGCGGCGCGCGATGTCTATGCGCAATTGGCCACGTGCGTGCATTCGGGCAAGACCGAGGGCGACGACAACGCCTTGATCCTGGTGAGCTTCGAGGGAAGCGCGATCGGCCTGGCAGAGGAGAGCTGGACCAAGCCCGGCGGCATGGACGACCGCGCGGAAGTTTACGGCTCTGAAGGAGTGGCCTACGCCGACCTGCTGCGCGGCAGTTCCATCCTCACCTACAGCGCACGTGGCTACGGCTACGCCGTGGAGAAGGCGGGCGAAACACGGGGCTGGTCGTTCACCATGTTCGAGGAGGTCTGGAACTACGGGTTCCCGCAGGAATTTGAGCATTTCGTGGACTGCGTGGCGCACGACCGCACACCGCGGGAGACGGGCGAGGACGGGCGGGCTGTGCTCGAGATCCTCATGGCCGCCTACGAGTCCGCTCGCGCCGGTCGCAGGGTGAGCTTGCCGTTCTCCGCTGCGGCGCGGGCGCCCATCGAGCTGTGGAAACCGGGAATCCTGGGCGGCGGACCGGGGACCAGAGCCGGCCGGGAGTGAATGGCGGGCAACGCCGCAGCGGCAGCCGCGGTTGCTTTGCCCCCGCGCGCTCGCTATCATGAAGTTGTCCGGTTGAGAAAGGGCGGCGCGGGCCGCCCGCTCCGAGCAAGGAGGAAACCCTATGGGTCCGTTGGGCTGGCAGGAAACGCTGTTCATCTTCCTGCTCGCCCTGCTCATTTTCGGTCCGAAGAAGTTGCCTGAGCTGGGCCGCAACATCGGCAAGGCGATCACCGAGTTTCGCCGCGCCTCCAGCGAGTTGAAGGCAACTTTCGACCGGGAGATGCGCAGTCTGGAGCAGGAAAACCAGTCCTTGCAGGAAATCACGCGTAGCTACGACTACGACTATTCGAGCTACGACTACAACTACGATTCCTCGTACTACGACAGCGGGAGCGACTCTTACGGCAGCTCCGATTACGCGAGCACGGAATACGGCAGCCCGGAGAGCGCCACCACGGAGGAAGCTTCCGCAGGAACGTCCACTGGCAGCGTGTCCGCAACTCAGGGCGCTGAAAACCAACCCGGCGCGACCGCCGGCGAGCCGGTCGAACGGGCCCAGGCCCCTGAGGCATCCAGCGCCGAGACCCAGGCCAGCGCCACGGTGCAGAACCGGCCCGCCAGCGATCCACCGGCCAGCGTCGCCTGATCTCCGGAAGAACCTGAACTCAACCCGCTAACAGCATGGAGTTCGAAAAAGACCCGCGGGAGGCGGCTGCCTCGGCTGAGCAGGGGGAGCTTGCTGGCAATCCCGGAGTCCCCAGCGGAAACGAAGCCGACCAGAGCACCGCCGTGCCCGACGTCGCTGGCGGCTTCGGACCCTATCGGGAGGACGGCAGCTACGACTACGAAGCCGAAGCGACCGCCGCAGCCACGCAGTCCCCTTCTACCGAGGCCGGCCCGACAACGGCAGTTGCGACTGCTGGCGGCTCCGGCGCCCAGCCCCCCCCCCCCCCCCCCCCGCCCCAGCGGCCCAAAACGCCCGAGGAAGAGGAAGAAGAGCAGATGCTCCGCATGTCTTTCCTGGAGCATCTGGAGGAACTGCGGGCGCGCATTATCAAGGCCTTGCTGGGCATCGGCGTGGCCTTCCTGTTCAGCCTGATCTTCGCCAACCAACTGTGGTTGATCATCAGCGAACCGGCGGCCGACGCCCTCAGGCAGATCGGGATCCCCGATCCCCGCCTGGCGCAGATCAAGCCCATGGAGGTCTTCTCCATCGTCTGGGTGAAGCTGCCCATGCTGAGCGCCATTTTTCTGGCCTCGCCCTGGGTGCTTTACCAGGCTTGGGCTTTCATCGCCCCGGGGCTGTACCGCCGCGAGCGTCGCTGGGCAGCCCCGTTTATCATCTGCTCGGCTGGCCTGTTCATCCTCGGCGGCTTGTTCGCCTACTTCGTGGCGTTCCGCTTCGGCCTGGTGTTCCTGCTCGGCATCGGGCGCGACATCCGCATCCAGCCCATCGTCTCGGTGACGGAATACTTCGACTTGTTCGTGAACGTCATTCTGGGCGTGGGCCTGGTCTTCGAGCTGCCCGTGCTGATCTTCTTCCTGACGCTGCTGCGCGTGGTGAGCCCGCGCTTCCTGCTGCGTCACAGCCGCTACGCCATCCTGATCATCGTCATCCTGGCCGCCATTATCACGCCCACCCCCGACGTCTTCAACCTGATGCTGTTCTCGGTGCCCATGGTACTTTTGTACTTCGTGGGGGTGTTCGCCAGTTACATGCTTGTGCTGCACCGAGAAGGCCAGCGCTTTCCCTGGCGCAAGGTGCTCTACACGGCCGGCGTGGTGCTGGGGCTAGCGGCAGGTGCGGTCATGCTCGCGGTGACTCGCTACGGCTACCGTCTGGTGTCGCACTGGCCTTTCCTGACGCGATGAGGCGATTGCGGGCGCGGCTGTTATCCTGAAGAGTTCCCCATGGCGCGCATTTTCCCGTTCCGACCTTACCGTTACAGCTCCGTGGCAGGGCCTCTGGAAGCGCTGCTCACGCAACCCTACGACAAGATCACGCCCGAGATGCAGGAGCGCTACCTGCGGCTGAGCCCGTACAACCTGGTCCGGATCGAGCTGGGACCCAAATACCCCGGCGACGACGAAACCAACAACGTCTACACGCGAGCGGCTCGATACCTGCGCGAGTGGATCGAGCGCGGCATCCTGGTCCGCGAACCCCAACCGGCGCTATTCGCTTGCCACCAGGAGTTCGACCTGCCCGAAGGAGGCGGGCGGTTCGTGCGCAAGGGTTTCGTCGGGCTGGGCGCGCTGGAGGATTACGAGGCGGGCGTGGTGTACCGGCACGAGCAAACGCTGTCCGCGCCGAAACAGGATCGCATGGAATTGTTGGAGTCGACCCGCGCCGTCTGCGGCCCCATCTTCATGCTCTATCCCGATCCCGAGAGCTGCATCGAATCCCTGCTGGACGAAGCCTGCCAAGGGCCCCCGCTGGCCCAGGTGCGCGACGAATTGGACGTGGTGCACCGGATGTGGCGCATCGCGGATGCCGACCGCATCGCCGCCATCTGCGAGGCGATGGCCGGCAAGAAGCTGTTGATCGCCGACGGGCACCACCGCTACGAAACTGCGCTCGCGTTCTACCGGCGGCATCCTGATCTGCCCGGGGCCGACAAGGCCATGATGATGTTCGTCAACCTGCATTCGCCGGGCCTCAAGATTCTGGCCACTCAACGGCTGGTCAGCGGTCTGCAAGTTTTCGACCCCGCAGGTCTACTGGGGCGTCTGGCTGCCACCTTCGCAGTGCGGCGGCTGGTTTCCCTGGCCGAACTGCGTGCGGCCTGGTCGGAGCCGGCGGCCGGCAAGGCGCGCATCGGCCTGAAGCTGGCGGGCGAAGAGGCTCTCTATCTGCTCGAAAAGGAGCGCGGCGACCGCCTTGCCCTCGAAATCCTGCACGCGGAAGTGATGGCAGGTGTGCTCGGGATCGGTGAAAGCGATGTCCGCGAGGAGCGCTTCCTCCGTTACGTTCGGGGCATGGAGCCTGCCATAGCGGCCGTGGAACGCGGCGAGGCGCAGATGGCCTTCCTGCTCGAACCTGTGGAGGTCGAGGACGTCGCCCGCATCGCGTTCGCGGGCGGAGTGATGCCCCAGAAATCCACCGATTTTTACCCCAAGCTACTTTCGGGTCTTACGATTTACCGGCTCGGCGAGTGACCCGAGCCCGCGCGTCCCTCAAATTTTGCGGCGCCCAACCGATAAGAGGAGCGTGCAAGTCCAGCCGCCCACCGGCCCAGGTGTGGCCGTTTCCCCTTGGGGCGGGCACTGCCGCCGTGTGGCCGCGCTCGCCAGCGAACTCGGCCGCCGGCTCCGCTTGCCGCCCCAGGAGATTGCGGCCCTGGAGGAGGCCGCCCTGCATCACCATGCCGACCTGGCTTCCGGCGCCCCTGCGGCCGTTTCGGCCGTGGGCGCCGGCCGCAGCCTCTCGCCCCGCGCCGCGGCCATCCTGGACTCCTTCCGCGATCCCGAGCATGCTTCGGCCGGACGAACGGCCTCCATCCTGCGCGTGGCCGAAGCGATGACCGAGCGCATCGAATTCCTGCCCTTCCAGCCCGCCGCGCTGGAACAAATCGTGGACGAAATGAACTGGCTGGCGCAAGGCGGTCTCTACGACCCCAGTGTCGCTGCCGCCTTGGGAAGCCTCGTCTCCATACGCCTGGAAGACCTGCTGGAAACCATCCAGCGGCTCCCGGTTTTTCCTGCGGTCGCCCTGCGCGCCCTGATGATCGCGCCGGAGGGGGAGACCAGCTTCGAGCAAATGGAAAGTCTGGTCAGCTCCGACCAGGTGT
>JBMFPL010000074.1:0-11811 GCA_049969115.1 Bryobacteraceae bacterium
CGGTGACATGCTGGACCATGTCCATCCAGTGCGAGCCGATGTCGCCCATGGCGCGCAGCGGCCCGTTTTCCTTGCGCTCGATGCGCCAGTTCCAGTCCGTGTCGTACAGCAGCCAGTCTTGCGAGTAGGTGCCCTGCACCACCAGGATGTCGCCCAGCTCGCCTGCTTCGCGCATGGCCCGGATCTGCTGGACCATCGGGTAATAACGCAGGTTGTGATTGAGGCAGTGGACCACGCCGGCCTTGCGCGCGGTCTCCAGCAAATCCTGGGCTTCGGCCAGCGACAGAGTCATCGGCTTCTCGCACAACACATGCTTGCCGGCCTCGATGGCCTGCTTGGCGATGGGATAGTGCAGCGCGTTCGGGGTACAAATGTGAACCGCCTGGATCTCGGGGTCCCTGAGCAACTCGCCGTAGTCAGCCGTGGTCCGCTCGATGCCCATTTGCTTGCCGAACGAGCTGGCCAGCTCCTCGGTCAAGCCGGCCACCGCGGCTACTTCCACGTTGCCCAGGCGGCGGATGGCTTCCGTGTGCACCCGCCCCATGAATCCGGTTCCGATTACTGCGGTCTTGATGCGTGCCATCTTTTTCGGCTCCCTCCACGTTCAACTCGCAAAGTACGGGCGTCGCCGCCGCGTACCCTGACCAATGTAGCGCAAAAGCTGTTAGATTGGAGGCATAGCCCGCCGGCGCTCGGCCAGGCGGGCTGCACGTGCTGGAACGTGCAGGATTGCGCATGATCGTACGCATCCGGGTGCGCCGGGCGGCAAGGCGCGGGTCGCCCCGGTGGGACCGGCGGCTTGCCCAAGCCGCAGGCGCCTTGCTCACGCCCGCCGCGGCGGTGGCGCTCGCCCTGGCTTTCTGGCGTCTGGGCGCCGACTTGCAGCTCACGGCGCGCTTCGTCATCACCCACGGCATCCTCTCCCACTGGCAGGCCTGGCTGCTCATCGCGCTGGCCTTGCAGGGGCTCGGCTCGCTACTGGCCCGCTACGGCGCGGGCCCCCGCTCTTCCCGGCGCGCCGCGCCGTCCGGCGAGGGCGATCAGGCGATACCGTAATCCCGGCCCAGCTCGGTCGCTACAAGCTCGCTCATCGCCTTGCGGTAGAACTCGCGGCTCCGGCTTCGGATCTCGTGCTCGCTGCGATCCGGGAAGGCCAGATGCTCCATCTCGTGGAGCAGGACCGCCAGTAGCGCCGCCCGGAAGCACAATGGATCGAGCTGCCCGGAAGGAGCGCCCGCCGCCAGCGACGCCAGCGGCTCGGGCCGCCATGAGCGGATGCTCCCGTAGGCCAGGTCAATCTCGGCTACCGGGTGCCCGAGTTCGGACGCCAGCCGCCGAGCCAGCCGCGATTCAGTCCCTGGTGGGTGGTGGTGCCCGAGGCAGCCGCACACGTTGCGCTCGCAGAGCACCACGACCACGATGGCGGGAAGCGCCGCCCACATCTGCTCGTACAAGCCGCGGATGCCCTCGCCCAGCATGAGAAGGGTGCGGGCGTAACCGGCCTCCAGCTCCCCAGCCACCGCTTCGGCATCCTTCGGGTAACTCAGCAACAGCAGGGGCATGCGCTCGCCGGCCCGCACCAGTTTTTGCCGGCGGCCGCGCAGCTTCTCTTTCCAGCTCGCCAGCAGGCCCGGGCAATGGAACCTGGCCGGCCGCCCTCTCTTCATGCGCGGCTTTCTCCCCTCGGAACTGCTTTTGTTATTCTGGCATAAGGACCTGCCTGGGCCGGATGCCTTACGCGCAATACAGACCCGCCGGCTACTACACGAGCCGGATGCCGCCTGGCGTCAAGTGGCTGCTCATTCTGAATATCGCTGTCTACGTCGCCCAGTTTTTCTGCATCAACCTCGCGCGCCGCGATCCTTTCGCGATCCTCGCCCTCGCCCCCTGGCAAGTGCTGGAACGAGGCTACCTCTGGCAATTGGGTACCTACCTGTTCCTGCACGGGGGCCTCACGCACATCCTGTTCAACATGTTCACGCTCTGGATGTTCGGGATGGACCTGGAGCGGGACTGGGGCACCCGGGCCTTCCTGCGCTATTACTTCCTGTGCGGCATCGGCGCGGGCCTTTGCGTGGTCGCGATCAACCTGCTGTGGGGCGATCCCTACACCCGCACCCTGGGATCTTCCGGCGCCATCTACGGGCTGCTGCTGGCCTACGGGCTGCTGTACCCGGATCGTACCGTGCTCTTTAGCTTTCTGTTCCCCATCAAAGCCAAATACTTCGTGCTGATCATCGGGGCCATCGCGTTCCTGGGTTCGTTCGGCGCCGCGGGCAGCGGCGTTAGCCACGTCGCTCACCTGGGAGGCATGCTTTTCGGCTATGCCTACCTGCGCAGCCGAAGGCCGGCGCGGCGGCTTGCCCCCCGCGTGAGCTGGACAACGCGCCTGCGCGAGGCCTGGCGACAATGGAAGATCCGCCGGGCACGGCGCAAATTCGAGGTTTACCTGCGCCAGCACGATCGTCATCGCTGGCCGCACTGAGGCGCAACGCGAGCTGTCGCCGCCTGTTATAGTTCTTAGTGGGGGAGTCATGAAGCGCATTCAACTCGCCATCGCACTCAGTCTGGTGTCGTTGCTGGCCGCCGCCCAAGCCGCCTGGGCGCAGGCCGGGCCGAAGAAGGAAGGCAGCGAGACCGTCGCCCGCCCGCGCAAGAAAACCGGCGGCGAAAGCGAAGCTGGCGAAGAGACCAAGATTCCGTCGAAGCTGAGCAGGAAGAAGGAAGTCCCCGGGCAGGAGACGCCTTCGTTCCGCACCGAGGTGATGACCGTGAGCCTCGATGTGGCCGTCCTCGACAACCGCGGCCAGTTCATCCCCAACATCCCCCGCGCCAACTTCCGTGTGCTGGAAGACAACGTCCCGCAGCAGATCACCGGCTTCGAGATGGGTGAGGCGCCCATGACCGTTTGCCTGGTGATCGAGTTCAGCAATCTCTTCCAGCAATACTGGACCGAGACCTGGTACCAGACGCTGACTGCGGCTTACGGCTTCCTGGAGACGCTCAAGCCCGAGGACTACGTGGCCGTGGTGGCCTACGACATCCGCCCCGAGATCCTCTCGGACTTCTCCACCGACAAGCGGGCTGCCTACGACGCCATGTCCCGGCTGAGGATCGCGGCCTACTCGGAATCGAACCTTTTCGACGCGGTCACCGACGTTGCGCAGCGCATGAGCGACATCGAAGGCCGCAAGGCCATCGTGCTGATTTCCTCCGGCATCGACACCTTCAGCAAAATCACCTTCTCCAAGGCGCGCGAGATCCTGCAAAACGCGGGCGTGCCCATCTACGCCATCGGCCTGATGCAGGCACTGCGCGAGTGGTATGACGCCTACGGTATGCTCGGGCCCATCGCGCGGCTGGATTTCCTGCAAGCTGACAACCAGCTCCGGACCTTCGCCAAGGAAACCGGGGGGATGGCTTTCTTCCCCCGCTTTTACGGGGAGTTCCCGGGGATTTTCCGCTCCATTTCCCAGGCCTTGCGCAATCGCTACTACATCACCTACGCGCCCTCGAACCTCAAGCGCGACGGCAAGTTCCGCCGCATCAAGGTGGAGCTGGTGAACCCCGCGACCAACGAGCCGCTCAAGATCACCGACGAGCGCGGCCGGCCCATCAAGTACACCATCATCGCCAAGAGCGGCTACACCGCGCCGCGCGAGGTCGAGTGAGGCGCATAGCAGAATCCGGCCGCAGAAATCAAGAAGAAAATCTCGCTCGTTTTTCAATCCCTTAACGGAGCATTGACAGCGTGGATGGATCCCTGTTACTTTCGCAAAGTCCGCCATGCGATCTGTTCCTGAACCTGTGGATGCGCTAATCCTGCTCGTGGACGACAACAAGCTCGGCCTCTCAGCGCGCAAGGCGCTCCTGGAAGAGCAGGGCTACCGCGTGACCACGGCGGCCAGCGGGGAAGCCGCGCTCGAGCTGTTCCGCCGTGCGCGATTCGACCTGGTCATCACGGATTTCAAGATGCCGGGCATGAACGGCATCGAACTGATCCGCGCGATTCGCGCCGAGCGGCCAGCAGTGCCCATCATCCTGATCTCGGGATACACCGATGCGCTGGGGCTGAACGAGCTGGCCACCGGGGCCGACGTCGTGCTGGCCAAAAGTGCCAACGAAGTTCCCCAGTTGTTGCGCACGGTGGCGCGGCTGCTGCGCCGGCCGGCCCGCAAGCCGGCCGGCGCCCAGGCAAGCCCCGCCGCCTCGCGCTCCAGAAAAGCCCGCGGCGCCGGCGTGTGACCCTGAGAGTGGCGCCCGTGGTTGGTTTATCATCGTGAAGGACGAGGCGGGCCGAAGCATCGCTCGCCGTTCCGACTGCTCAAGGAGGGTTGGCGTGGAGATCACCTGGCTCGGACATGGTTCGATGCAGTTCCGTCTGGACAGCGGCGAAGTTTACCTGCTCGACCCCTGGCTGGAGGGCAACCCGGCCTGGCCCCAGGGCTATACCCTAGACCGCGTGGACGGGATCCTGATCACACACGGTCACTTTGACCACCTCAGCAGCGTGCAGGCCCTGGCTGCGCGTTTCTCGCCCCAGATCGTGGGAATTTACGAGGTGTGCCACTGGCTGGGCGGCAAGGGCGTCGCCAATCTCAACGGGATGAACAAGGGCGGCACCCTCCAGCTCGGCCCCCTGCGCGTCACCATGACGCACGCCGTGCACTCCAGCGGCATCGAGGAAGACGGGCGCATGATTTACGGCGGCGAAGCTGCCGGTTACGTATTGCACGTGCCCGACGGCCGACGCATCTACTGCGCCGGCGACACCAACGTCTTCTCCGACATGCAGCTCATCGCGCAGCTCTACCGCCCGCAACTGGCGGTGCTCCCCGTGGGCGGCTTGTACACGATGAGTCCGGTCGAGGCCGCGCTGGCCTGCAAAATGCTCCGGCCGGCGAAGGTCATCCCCACGCATTACGGAACATTCCCGGCGCTTTCCGGCCGGCCGCAAGAACTGGCCGAACTGATCCAGGACCTGCCGGAAACCGAAGTCTGGACGCTACAGCCAGGCAAGCCCGTGAAGTGGTGATCAGCGCGGCCCCGGAACCACGCGCGCCTGCGGGGGCGCACACGCCTCCTGGGCATCCACCACGGCAATCGCCGCCATATTGACGATCTCGCTGACCTCCGCGCCTCGCTGGAGCACGTGCACCGGGCGCGACATGCCCATCAAAATCGGCCCGATCACCTCGCAACCACCGATCCGGTTGAGTAGCTTGTAGGCGATGTTGCCCGCCTCCAGGTCGGGGAAGATCAGCACGTTCGCCCCGCCCTTGAGCTGGCTAAAGGGATAGTCTTCCTCGATGATCTCGGGAACCACGGCCGTGTCGGCCTGCATCTCGCCGTCTATCATCAGCTCAGGCTGGCGCTGCTTGACCAGCTCCACCGCCCGCCGCACCTTCTCGGCAAGCGGGTGCCGGGTGCTGCCGAAGTTGGAGAACGAGAGCATGGCCACGCGAGGCTCGATGTCGAAGCGCCGCGCCATCTCCGCCGTGCAGATGGCGATCTCCGCCAAATCTTCCGCCGTGGGCTCGATGTTCACCGTGCAATCGGCCAGGAAGTAAATCTCGCGCTTGGGAGAAATCAGCAAGTACAGCCCGGAGACCTTGGTCAGCCCTTGCCGCACCGAGATGACTTGCAGCGCGGGCCGGATCGTGTCCGGGTAGTGCTGGGTGAGGCCGCCGATGAGGGCGTCGGCGTCGCCCATGCGCACCATCATGGATCCGAACACGTTGCGGTTGAGAAGCAGCTCGGCCGCTTCCTTGCGCGTGACGCCCTTGCGCTGCCGCAGCCGGTAAAGCTCCTCGGTGTACTCGGCCAGGCGCGGGGAACGGGCCGGTTCGATGATCCGGGCGCCCTCCAGGTTCAGGCGCAACTCCTCCATCCGCGCCCGGATCTTGCTTTCGCTGCCCAGCAAAATGGGCCAGGCGATTTTCTCGTCGAGCAGGATCTGGCTGGCGCGGAGCATCTTGCTTTCCTCGCCCTCGGGAAAGACCACGCGCTTGGGATTGCGTTGCGCCTTGTGGATCATCACGCGCATGATCTCGTAAGCCTTGCCCAGCCGCCGCGCCAGTTGCTCTTTGTACTCCTCGATATTCACCGGCTGCTGGGCCACACCGGTGCGCATGGCCGCCTCGGCCACTGCCGCCGACTCCCAGATCAAAACGCGCGGGTCGAACGGCTTGGGAATGATGTAGTCGGGGCCGAACGACATTTCCTCCACGCCGTAGGCGCGCCGCACCGAATCAGGCACGTCTTGTTTGGCCAGCGCGGCCAGCGCGCGCGTGGCGGCCAGCTTCATTTCGTCGTTGATGGCCGTGGCCCGCACGTCGAGCGCGCCGCGAAAGATGAAGGGAAAGCCCAGCACGTTGTTGACCTGGTTGGGATAGTCGGAGCGGCCGGTGGCGATGATGGCGTCGGGCCGCGCACGTCGCGCCTCTTCGTAGGAAATCTCGGGGTCCGGGTTGGCCATGGCGAACACAATGGGCCGGTCGGCCATCGAACGCAGCATCTCGGCCGTCAGGCAATTGGCCACCGAGAGTCCGACGAACACGTCGGTGCCTCGCATCGCCTCGCTCAGCGTGCGCAGGGGCGTGTCCTGCACGAAACGCTCCTTGTAAGGGTTCATGCCTTCTTCGCGACCCTTGTACAGGACTCCCTTGGAGTCGCACATGATGATGTTTTCCCGCCGCACGCCCAGCCGGAGGTAGTGCTCGGCGCAGGCGATGGCGCTGGCCCCTGCCCCGTTGATCACCATCCGGATTTCCTCGATGCGCTTGCCCACCAGCTCCAGGGCGTTCAGCAGCGCCGCGCCCGAAATGATGGCCGTGCCGTGCTGGTCGTCGTGAAACACCGGGATCTTCATGGTGCGCTTGAGTTCCTCCTCGATCAGGAAGCACTCGGGCGCCTTGATGTCTTCCAGGTTGATCCCGCCGAAAGTCGGCTCCAGAAGCTGGCAGGCGCGGATCACCTCGTATGGATCTTCGGTGGCCAGCTCGATGTCGAATACGTCAATGTCGGCGAAGCGCTTGAACAGCACCGCCTTGCCTTCCATCACGGGCTTGCTGGCCTGCGCGCCGATGTTGCCCAGCCCCAGCACCGCCGTGCCGTTGCTCACCACCGCCACCAGGTTGCCCTTGGCCGTGTACTTGTAGGCCAACGAAGGATCCCGTTCGATCTCCTTGCACGGGATGGCGACGCCCGGCGAATAGGCCAGGCTCAGGTCGCGTTGGGTCCGGCAAGGCTTGGTGGGAACGATGGAAAGTTTGCCCGCCGGCGGACCAGCGTGGTAATCCAAAGCATCCTCTCTGCGAATCATAAACTCACCCTTGCGCCTTTACGGCTGCCCTGATGCCCCGGCAGCCGCGAAGCTAGCATAGCAAGAGGCGGGCTTCAACGCGAGGCGAGCTTCGTCGCGAGCGGCGCCATCGCGGACGCCAGCCGCTCGAGCGCCAGCCGCAGCGCGCTCGCATCCGGCGCGCTGCCCTGCCCCATCCGCGCGCTGCCCCCGCCGCGCCCGCCCGCTTCGCCGAGCGCTCGCCTGACCAGGGCACCGGCGTCCCAGCCGCTATCCGCCGAAACTGCCAGCAGCAGCGAAGGCGGATTCTCCCAGACCGCCAGGAACACGGCACGCGAGCCTTCGCAAAAGCCCTGCGCCAGCGAACGCAGCTCTTCGTCCGCCTTGCCGCGGTCGAATCGCTGCACGAGGCAACGCACCCCCGCGGCATCCGGCATCGCCGACTGGTAGAGCTCGCGGCCTCGCCGCAACGTGAGCTCCAGCGCCAGCTTCCGCCTCGCCTTCTCACACTCCTCCAGCGACTGGGCCTGGGCCGCGACCAGTTCGGCGGCGCGGTCCAGGCTGGTGGAGAGCGTGCGCGCAATGGCTGCCAGCGCTTCGTGATCGGCGCGTGCCCGGCGGACGGCGCGCAGGCCGCAGACGAACTCTAGCCGCACGCCGCCGTGCGCGCGGTCGAGCTTGCGAATCAGGATGGGACCGATTTCACCCGTGGCCCGCACGTGGGTGCCGCCGCACGCGGCGCGATCCACGCCCTCGATGGTCACGATGCGCAGGGGACCTCCCCGCTCCACCGCCCGCCGTAGGCCCGCCGCGCCGGCGTCCTCCCAGTCCACCCGGATGGGCAGGTTGCGGAAGACCAGTGCATTGGCCCGCTGTTCGGCCCGCACCGCCTGCTCCCAGCTCAGCGAACCAACGCCCATATCAATGCTGGAGACCTCCGCGCCCATGTGAAACCCCACCGTGGGCGCCCCGTACAAATCCAGCAGCACCGCAGAAAGCAGGTGTTGCCCGCTGTGCTGCTGCATGTGATCGAACCGCCGCTCCCAGGCGATGCGGCCCCTGACGCGGCCGGCGCTGACCGGGGCTTCCATCACGTGGACGATCCGCTCGCCTTCTTCGATGACCTCGCGGACGGCAACGCCCTCGATCCATCCGGCATCCGAGGGCTGCCCGCCGGATGCGGGATAGAAGGCGGTCCGGTCCAGGCACAGCCTCAGCCCCTGCGGATCGCGCTCGACCACCTCGGCTTCGAACTCGACCAGGTAGCTGTCGTCCCAGTACAGGCGGGCGGTCTTCAGATCCACTCGAGCGCGCCCTTCTTGTAAGCCCAGACGTAACCCACGATCAGGATGGCGAGAAACACCGCCACCTCGGCCACGCCGAACCAGCCCAGTTGCCTGTAGTACACGGCCCACGGGAACAGAAAGATGGTCTCCACGTCGAAGATGACGAACAGGATCGCGACCACGTAGAAACGCACCGTGTAGCGGCCTCGCGAATCCGAGACCGCGCGGATGCCGCACTCGTAGGCTTCCTGCTTGACCTCGCCCGGCGCCGAGGGACGCACCAGCTTCGCCAGCCACAACACCACCACCGGGAAGACGAGCGCGAACAGGCCGAGAATGAAGATGGGCAGGTAGCCCTCGGGCATATCGCCAATATAGCACGTGAGCGGCACCGTTCCTTTAGCCGCGCCGCCGGCCTGCTCGCTGCTTCAGGCTACCCCTAGAAGCTGCCGCGCCACGGCCAGCGCCGCATCGAAGTCGGGGAAGTCCGTCACCTCCTTGACGTACTGGACGTGCCGGATGACGTTGTCAGGGTCCACCACGAAAACGGCGCGCGATTCGATGCGCAGTTCCTTGATCAGCGTGCCCCAATTCTGCCCGAAGGAACCCAGACGGTGATCCGAAAGCATCTTTACATGGTCAACCCCGAAGGCCCCGCACCAGCGGCGCTGGGCAAAGGGCAGGTCCATGCTGACCGTGTAGACTTGCAGCCCTGACAGCTTCGCCGCTTCATCGTTGAAGCGCTTGGTCTGCGCATCGCACACCGGCGTGTCCAGCGAGGGCACAACGCTGAAGATGCGAACGCCGCGGCCGGTGTCGGCCAGACGCACGGGTTGAAGGTTGATGTCCACGCATTCGAAGTCGGGCGCGAGATCGCCCGTCTTCAATTCCGGGCCGACCAGCGTCAGAGGATTGCCTTTCAGCGTCACCGCTCCTGTTCTTTCCATGTTCAGCTCCCTCGAAGATCATTGAGCAGTCCCGGACCCCGGCGAACCCGTCAACTGCTTCAGCAACTCAGCAGGATCGCTCACCGAAGCCTGGCACGAGAAATTTTCACACACATGCGCGCGGGCACGCGCCGGGCCGCGGGCGGGCAGCGCGCCGATCCCCGAAGCGGCAACTTCTTCCGCCCTGACCGCCACCACGTGGGGGAAGAAGCCCCGGACCACGGCGCGGTGCAGGGCCTGGAACTCCTGGCTGTGGGGATTGCCCTCGAGCACCACCTGGCGAAGTCCGCCGGGCAAGTTCAGCGCGGTCGCAAGCATTAGGGGCAGCGCGTCCGGCACAGCAATCATCTGCCGCGCGAAGGCGCCCACCGTGCGCTGACCTTTCTCCAGCCACAACCCTTCGCCAGTGATGGCCGCCAGCCGCAGGAGGTTGAGCGCCGATACGGAGTTCGCCGAAGGCTCCGCCCCGTCGTAGCCGTCCTTGAGGCGCACTGGAAGCATGGGGTCCTCGCGAGAGCTGAAGAATCCGCCGCCGCGCTCGTCCTCGAAGTAGGCGCACTGCTGCCGGCTTAGCTCCAACGCCCGCTCGAGGTATCGCGCATCCAGGCTGGCTTCGTAGAGATCCAGCAGCCCCTGGATCAGGAAAGCGTAGTCCTCGAGAAAACCGGGGATTCCCGCCTCCCCACGCCACCAGCGCCGCCACAGCGTCTGCCCCTCGTACATGCGCTCCAGCAGGAACGCCGCACAGGTCTGCGCCGCTTCCCCGTAGCGCGGTTCGTCCAGCACCCGCCATGCGCGTGCCAGCGCCGAGAGCATGAGACCGTTCCAGCCCGTCAGGATCTTTTCGTCGCGCAGAGGGCGCGGGCGCTGCTCACGCTCCTGGCGCAGCCTGATCCGGGACGCTTCCAGCGCAGCCGCCAGATCGGCCTCGCATGCCCCGGTCGCGGCTGCCAGCTCCGCCAGCCCACAGGCCTCGTGAAGGACCCAAAAGCCTTCGCTTTCGATCCCGTAGCGCGTGCAAAACCATGTGGCTTCGGGTTCACCCAGCACAGCGCGCACTTGCTCCGCGGTCCACAGATAGAACGCGCCCTCCTCGGTACGATCGGGCCGGGCAGGATCGGGCGCGCTGTCGGCGTCTTGGGCCGAGTAAAACCCACCCGCGGGGTCGCTCATCTCGGCCAGCGCATAATCCAGCGTGTCGCGAGCCACGGCGGCGTATTCCTGCGCGCCGGTGATCTGGAAGGCCTCGAGGTAGCAGGCGGCCAGTTGCGCCTGGTCGTAGAGCATTTTCTCGAAATGGGGCACGCGCCACGCCTCGTCCACCGAATAACGGTGAAAGCCGCCGGCCAGATGATCGCGAATGCCGCCGCGTGCCATGGCCCGCAAGGTTGCGATCGCCATCTCGAGGGCTTCCTCGCGACCCGAACGGCGCCAGTAGCGCACCAGAAACTGCAAGACCGCAGGACGTGGAAACTTTGGCGCCTCGCCGAAGCCGCCGTATTCGCGATCGAAGGTGCGCCGGAAGATGTTGAATGCGGAATCGGCCGCCTGCTCGGCCGAGGGCAACGCGCTCGCCTCGCAGGCGGCATAGCCGCGCAAATACTCGAGGGCTGCCGCGGCCGCGGCCTGCACGCGCTCGCGCTCGGATCGCCACAGGTGCGCGATCCGCTCCAGCACTTGGCGAAACCCAAGCCTGCCGTAACGGTTGTCCGGAGGGAAATACGTTCCGCCGAAAAACGGCGCGCCTTCCGGCGTGAGAAAGGCCGACATCGGCCAACCGCCCGAGCCTGTCGTCGCTTGCACGAAAGCCATGTACAGGCCGTCCACGTCGGGGCGCTCCTCGCGATCCACCTTCACCGGAAGGAATTCGCGATTCAACAGCTCCGCGATCGCCTCGTCCTGGAACGACTCCCGCTCCATGACGTGACACCAGTGGCAGCTCGAATAGCCTACGGAAAGAAAAATAGGCTTGTCTTGGCGCCGCGCGAGCTCGAACGCCTCCTGGCTCCAGGGGTGCCAGTCCACAGGATTGTGCGCGTGCTGGAGCAGGTAAGGGCTCTTTTCGTGGATCAGGCGATTGGCGCGCATCCCTATCCGGGCGTGGTCCCTATTGTAGAGATGATCGCTGCGCCCTCCCGGATGCGGCTTCGACTCGCTTACCGCGCCTTGCCGGCCTGCAAAGCCGCCTGCGCAGGCAGGTACCCCGCCGCCCGCAGGCTGTCCAAAATGCGGGCCAGCTCCGAGCGGGCCTCTTCGGGCACGGGACCTACCGGAC
>JBMFPL010000075.1:0-11803 GCA_049969115.1 Bryobacteraceae bacterium
CAAAAGCAATTTCGCCGCGGTAGCCCACCACTTCGCGCACCATTCCGGCCAGCTCGGCAATGGTGAGATCCTCGCCCGTGCCCACGTTGATGATCTCGGCCGAATCGTAGCGCTGCATCAGGAACAGCGCGGCGTCGGCCAGATCGTCCACATGCAGGAACTCGCGCCGGGGCTTGCCTGTGCCCCATAAAACCACGCGCGGCGCGCCCGCCAGCCTGGCTTCATGGAAGCGGCGGATGAGCGCGGGCAGCACGTGGGAGCTCTCCAGATCGAAGTTGTCCCCCGGCCCGTAGAGGTTCGTCGGCATGAGGCAAATCGCGTTGAACCCGTACTGGCGACGATAGGCCTGGCACATTTTCAAACCCGCGATCTTGGCGACCGCGTAAGCCTCGTTGGTTGGCTCCAGCGGTCCTGTCAGCAGGTACTCCTCACGGATCGGCTGCGGCGCCTCGCGCGGGTAAATGCAGGACGATCCCAAAAAAAGCAGCTTGCGGGCGCCGTGCTTCCAGGCCGCATGAATCACGTTGGTCTGGATGGCGAGGTTCTCATAAATGAATTCTGCCGGACGGGTGTTGTTGGCGTGAATGCCGCCCACGCGGGCGGCTGCCAGAAAGACGTACTCGGGGCGCTCGCGCGCGAAGAAATCTTCCACTGCGCGCTGATCCAGCAAGTCCAGCTCCTGGCGCGTGCGCACCACCAGATTGGCGTAACCGGCCTGCTGGAGCTTCCGGCAGATGGCGGAACCTACCAGGCCGCGATGCCCGGCCACGTAGACCTTGGAGCTCGGGTTCATCTCAATCATGCCCTCCCCGCACAGCAGGGAATCCGCTTTCCGCCAGCAGCCTTTCCTTGCGAGCCAGTTCGAGGTCGTGCTCGACCATCATGCGCACCAGTTCCCTGAAACGCACCTTGGGCTCCCAGCCCAGCCTGGCGCGCGCCTTGGATGCGTCCCCTTGCAAGTGCTGGACTTCGGTGGGCCGCAGGTAGCGCGGGTCCGTCTCTACGTAAGGACGCCAGTCCAGGCCCACGCAGGCGAAAGCCTGCTCGACGAACTCCCTGACCGAGTGGGACTCACCGGTTGCGATGACGTAATCGTCGGGTTCGGGCTGCTGGAGCATCAGCCACATGGCCTCTACGTAATCCCCCGCGTAGCCCCAGTCGCGCCGCGCATCCAGGTTGCCCAGATAAAGCCTTTGCTGGAGGCCGTGAACGATGCGGCCCACCGCGCGCGTGATTTTGCGGCTCACGAAAGTCTCGCCTCGCTGCGGTGACTCGTGGTTGAACAGGATGCCGTTGGCGATGAACAGGCCGTAGGCCTCGCGGTAATTGACCGCGTACCAGTGGGCCGCGACCTTGCTCACCGCGTACGGGCTGCGCGGGTAAAAGGGCGTCCGCTCGTTCTGCGGCGGCGGCGCTGCGCCGAACATTTCCGAGGAGCCGGCCTGGTAGAAACGGACCTCACGGCCGGTGCGCTCGACGTAATCCCGCACCGCGTCGAGCAGCCGCAGCGTTCCCAGGGCCACGGTATCGGCGGTGTATTCGGGCTGTTCGAAGGAAACCTTCACGTGCGATTGCGCGCCCAGGTTGTAGATTTCGTCCGGACGTACGCGCTCCAGGATCCGCCGCAATCCCGTCCCATCGCACAAATCGCCGTAATGCAGGAACAACCGCACGCCTGGCTCGTGCGGGTCGTGGTAGAGGTCTTCGATTCGCGAGGTGTTGAAGCTGCTGGCCCGTCGGATGATACCGTGCACCTCGTAGCCTTTGGCCAGCAAAAGGCGCGTCAGATAAGACCCGTCCTGTCCCGTGACGCCAGTGATCAGCGCTCTGCGCATGGCCTTCAGCGGACGCGGGCGCGCGCTCGAGCAAGACGGCGCCCGGTTTCGCGCCCTCTCCTAGCCGATGATCGTATCACGCCAGGGCAAACCGGGATGCGGCGGCGGGCGGCTGGACCGCTCAAGGATCCCAGCGGCGGGCGTCGGCCGCCGGCAGCCCCAGCAAGTCGAGCACCCTTTCCACCGAGTAATCGACCAAGTCCATGACGCTCTGGGGTCGGTGGTAAAAGGCGGGAATCGGCGGCGCGATGATAGCGCCCATTTCAGTGAGGGCGACCATCGTGCGCAGATGGCCCAGGTGCAACGGGCTTTCACGGATCATCAGGATGAGCCGGCGGCGCTCTTTGAGCGTGACGTCCGCCGCTCTCAGCAGCAGGTTCGAGGTCAGGCCGGTTGCGATGGCCGACATAGTGCGGATCGAGCAGGGGGCGATCACCATGCCGTGAACCGGGAAGGAGCCCGAGGCCAGCCTCGCCCCCACGTCGTGGATCGAGTATTGGTAGTCGGCCAGGGCGCGAAGGTCGGCGAGCCGCAGCCCCGTTTCCATCTCCACCGTCCTGAGGCCCGCGCGGCTGACTACCAGGTGGAGTTCCAGATTGGGGCGACGGAGCCGCTCGAGCAGCCGAATCCCGTAGACCGCTCCGCTTGCGCCGGTGATGCCGACGATAATGCGCGTCGGGGCGAGGGAGCCAGCACCTTGTTCCGAATTCGGAACAGACGGGTCGACCTTTGCTTGCTCTGCGGAACTAGCCTCGCTATAATTCAATACCGGAACATCTTAGCACTCCTGCCAGCCGCCCGGCGGCGCCGGAACCTGGCGGGCCGAGGACCCTTTATGCAGGAAGCCGGGCAGAAGCTCAAGCGGGCTCGCGAACGGCTTAACCTGCGTTACCGCGACGTGGAAGAGGCCAGCCTCCGCATCGCAGAGCGCCACAAGAACGACGAGTTCATTATCGCTCTCAGCCGGCTGGCCGACATCGAAAACAAAGGCACGGTCCCCAGTATTTACCGCCTTTACAGCCTCTGCACAATTTATCGCCTCGACATCCATGAGGTCATGGAGTGGTACGGGGTGGACATCTCGCAGATGCCCGCCGACGCCCTCAGCATCGAGATCGAGCGGACCCACACCGTGGGATTCGACACCAACGGCCACGGCGAGGTCCAGTTGCCGCTATCGCTCGACCCCGGGCTGGACTGGCGCCGGACCACCTACCTGAGCCGCATGATCCAGCGCTGGGGCCGGCTGCCGCTCATGTTATTGAACGGGTTGGATTTGAAGAACCACCGTTACGGCTTCATCGGCACCGAGGACTGGACCATGTACCCGCTGCTCCAGCCCGGCTCCTTCGTGCTGATTGACGAGGCCCGGCGCAAGGTGGCGAATACGGGCTGGACCAACGAGTTCGAAAGACCCATTTACTTTCTGGAGCACCGCAACGGCTTCGCCTGCGGCTGGTGCACACTGACCGACTCGCAACTGATCTTGCAGCCCCATCCGGCTTCGATGTGCAACCCCGAGGTCTTCTCCTACCCCGACGAGGTCGAGGTCATCGGGCAGGTCACCGGGGTGGCTATGCGTCTGGATCAGGGACGGCGACGCCGTACTCGTTCTTGAGCAGCTCGAGAAGAGCTTCCAGATCAGCCAGATACAGGCGCCGTTCGGGTTCCCGCGCCGCGGCAGGGATCAGGTTCCGGTATGGCTCCACCCGCGACCAGGTCGCGAGAATGGTGCGCGGATCCCGGTGCAGGCCGGCAAGATAATGGTCCAGATCCTCCATCTGACGTTGAAGTCCGAAGCCCAGCCACTCCTGGAAAGTCTCCAAATGACTCTGCCTGAGGGCCCGGTCAGCCTCGTCCTCGCCGAACATTTGCGCCAGTCCAAAGTGCTCGTAGCGGCCAGTGTTGGGATCGCGCAACGAAGAAAGGTAGACGAGGCGCCCGAAGACGGTAGGTATCTGGGAAAGGGTGCGCCGCCAGAGGTCGTCGGGGGCGGTTCGTTCGAACCTGGCGGGATCGCGGGGAGCGCTCATCGGGGCTGCAACTTTTATTTTAGCGGAAGGGCGGTAGGGCCCAGGCCCGCGGGGTGAAGGGGCCTTTGGCTGGGGCGCAAAGGGGTGGGTTAACTGTTCTGCCGCGAGAAATTTCTCTCACCCCCTCTGGCGTGATCGCCCTACGAGTACTAGAGTTAGGGTTCGTAGTAAACAATTTTGCAAAGTACCAGGGAGGTCGAAACGATGTATCGCTTGCTCTTCGCTATCCTGCTGATTGCGCAGACGTTGGGGTTCGCCACCGTGGCCAGCTCGTCCGAGGCTGAGCCGATCCCCATCTGCTTTCCTTGCCCTGACGGGAGGTAATTGATCACCGGTCTGCCCCACTTTCATCGAAAAAACCATTGCCACAGCGAGCGCGGCCGTGGTAGAATCCCGTTGAGGTGGCGGCCGACGCTTTGCTTTACGCGCGGGCGGGCAACGTATTGCTCTGCTTGGCGCTCGGGTTGTATCTATGGCGTAGCCATCTTGTCCAAGTCCGCCGCGCGTTCGCGTATTATCTGTGTTTCCATGGGTTGCGTGGTTTCGCCCTACTCACGACTCCGCTAAACCGGACAGGGTACGGTTACGTCTACTTTGCCACCGAGCCTATCGTTTGGCTATTTTACGTCCTCATCGTCATCGAGCTCTACACGGTAGCCCTCAAAGACTTGAAAGGCATTGCACTGCTGAGCCGGTGGGTTCTCAGCGGCTTGGTAGGGCTTGCTGTCCTGCTATCGCTCATTTCTCTGCCGCCCGATCTCAACAGCAATCACCCCTTTCCCATAATCCAAGTGACCACCGCCATCGGGCGCGCCATCTGCACCAGTCTGGCTCTGTTCTTGCTCGGCATCACCGCCTTTTTCCTGTCCTATCCAATCCCGCTTAGCCGCAATACGATCGTTCATAGCGCCATTTGTTCGGTTTATTTTCTGACTCTCGCCGCGGCCTACTTCGTGCATAACGTAGTGGGTCGGGAATCCTGGGCGGTGGTCAACCTCTCGCTTGTCGCCATCACGGGCTTGACGCTGCTGGCATGGATTGTCCTGCTCAAGCCCGAGGGCGAGCGTGTGATGATCGAGCACCGGCGGCCGTGGAGTCCCGAAACCGAGCAACACTTGCTGGACCGCCTGAACGCGCTCAACACGGTTCTGGCGCGCTCGCTGAGGAAGTAAAGTGATGTTTCTTACGGCTCTCATTTGTGCGCGGGAAGCCAGGGAGGCATAGTCCCATGAGCACGACGTTAGCGGTGGCCGCAGCCTTGCTGCTTTTGATCGCGGTCGCCTTCGTGTTGCTGTTTCGCAGGCTGGCGTCGCCCGGCAAGGAAAAACTGCCGGACGCGGAGTGGTGGGCCAACTTCTCGCTGGAGAAGTACCGGCCGATGGAGAGATTGTTCGCGCGCGATGACTACGAGTTCCTCTCCGCACAGCCCGGTTTCACCCCCGCGCTGGCGCGCCGGCTACAAGCCGAGCGACGCAGGATTCTGCGCCGTTACCTGCGTTGCCTGAACCGCGACTTCGATCGCCTGTGCACGGCGCTGAAGTTGCTCATGCTGAACGCCGAGCAGGACCGCTCGGAGCTGGCCATCGAGCTGTTCAGACAGCGGCTGAATTTCCGGCTGGCGCTGGCGGGCGTTCACACGCAGCTCGCCTTGCAGGCGCTGGGCCTGGGCACCGTCCGCGTGCACGGCTTGGTGGCCGCGCTCGAAACTATGCGGGAGCGGCTCCAGATGTTGGCTGCGCAGCCCGTGGCGGTGCCCGTTCAGCGGGGCTGACCCGCTGGACTGGCATCTTGTTTGGCACTGGGCGCTGGGCACACCGAGGTGCGCACGTCCGACCGGCCGGCGGCCCACAGGATGGCGTTGTAGACGAGGCGCCGGTAGCCCGGATGCCGGAGCGTAGACTCGCTGTGGCCCGGCTGGATGTAAACGGCGCGGCCGCCCCCGCCGGGGCCGATGTAAACCACAGGCCGGTCGTTGAGGGGGTGCTCGGTTTCCATCAGCACCTGGATGCGCGGCGATAGCCACATCCCCTGGTAAGCTTCGTCATCGAGCACCAGGGGGAACACGCCGCGCAGAATGGGATGCGCGCGCATCGCAGAGACGGGCCGGATCACCATCTCGACCCCTTCCTTGAAACTCGACGCCGGCCGGTCACCCTGCGGCTTGGTGAAGTACTTGCCCCCGATCACTTCTTCGTACCACCAGGGCCATGCGGTGAAGTCCACGATGGCGTGATGAATCGAGACCACCCCCTTGCCGGCTTGCACGAAGGCGCGCAGGGCAGCTCTAGCTTCTTCTCCCAGATCCTCGCGCAGGTCGTGGAAAACGATTACGTCCCAGCGCTGGTCCAGCCCGGGCCGGAATGCTTCCTGCTCGGTGGCTGCGTGCGCCCATACCAGGGCGCCATAGCCCTCGAAAAGCGAAAAGAAAGCCGATGGGTAAGAGTGTCCGCCGGTAACCACGAGCACGCGCACAGGGTTCGAGTTGCGGCGGCTCCAATCGAGCCATCCCTTCAGCGTGACCGTCCCGCTGGCGGCCCACTCGACAGCGCGGGCCATCAGCGTCACGAACCCCGGCTGATACATCGCTGCGGCACCGTGGCCCAGCGTGGTGTGAAGCGCCCGTCCACGGCCCGTGGTCACGGTCCAGATGACCGGCTCATCGCGTCCGGTGCCACGCCAGCCCGGATCGCTGTAAGCCACTCCCAGCACGCGGGCCGCCGGGTCCAGATCCATGCGGTGATAAAGCTCGTCGCTGAACACGAACTCAGCGGGCATGCCTTTGGTGACCGGATGCTCCCGGTCCACCAACCGCACCCGGAAGGCATGGGGGATGGAGTGGCCGATTTTGTCCGGGGCCCAGAAAGCACCGAGCAGCCTGGGCCATGCCTTCCAGGCCGTCTCCGGCCGGTAGACCCAACCGGAGGCGCCCTGTTGGGTCCCCATGAACGGGCCGTAGCTGACGCCGTGGAAACTGACCAGTCCTTTGCCCGAGGCGACAAAGGACTCGACGGCCGCCTCAGTCTCAACTCCCCAGCGCGGGCCGTTGTAATCGATCACCAAGGCATCGTACCCAGCGAGCGTGGCCTCGGTGATCCCGCGCGGCTCCTCGATGACGCGCACCGTGAAGCGCCCCGCCAGATCGAGAATTCGGCGGAGCATGGAGGAAGTCTGGCGCCAGTCGTGCGACGGGTCACTGCTCCCGGTAAGCACCAGGACCCGTACGGCGCCCGGCGGGGCCGCCAGACAAAGCGAAGCCGCCAGCCACCCGGCGGCCGTCAACCAACCAATCCGACTGCACGCGTGGGCGATAGGCATCGTCGAAGATAATAGCAGGTGGGGGTGTGCAGCGCCGCCCCGGGAGGGACCCATGAAATCGCGCCGCGGCTTCTCACTCATCGAGCTGTTGATCGTCATTTCGATCATCCTGATCATCGCCATGATCGCGGTCCCCAAGCTCGGCCGCACCCGCATGTACTCGCAGGAGATGGCAGCGATCCAGCACATCAAGACCCTGCACACTGCGCAGGCCCAGTATTACTCGCAATACGGCCGGTACGCGACCTCACTTGCCGAGCTGGGCCCGCCGACGGCAGGCAACCCGGGCCCGCAGGCGGCCGACTTGATCCCGGGCGATTTGGCTTCGGGCGAAAAGGGCGGCTACCGGTTCACCCTGCAAGCCACGCCCTCCGGCTACGTCATCCACGCCGAGCCGTTGCAGTTCAACACCAGTGGAAGCCGAACCTTCTACTCCGACCAAACGCTGGTCATCCGCAATAACTTCGGCCCCGAGCCAGCTACCGCCTCGAGCCCCGAAATCAAATAAGGCAGGGTCAGAAACTCAGCCCGAATTCCCCGTAGACCTGTAACCAGTGATCGCGGGTGCGGATGGCAGGCGCCGCGCCGAAGGGGTCGCCTTCGGTGTGCCCGCGGTACATCTTGACGTTCACCCCGGTGCGGAAATGACGTCCCTGGTCGAGGAACACCGCCATCCCGCTGAGGGCGTAACTGGCCCAGCCGCTGCGTGAGCCGCACACCGGGCACTCGATGCGGACGTACGCGATGGGCTGGCGGATCATCTCGCTGTAACGTAGCCAGGCGACGCCGCCTCCCCCGAAAACCTGCACGCGCTCGCGGGCCAGGGGCAGGATGGCGCGCCCGCCCACTGGCAGCAGGAACTGGTAGTCGCGGATTCGCAGCAAGCCGACGGGGCTTTCGTAGAAGTCGCGCACGCCCGCGGCGCCGAAGACGGTGTCCAAGCCGGTCTCCACCTGGAAATTCCGCATGAACCGGTAGCCGTAAGAGAGGGCGATAGCAGGGCGTGTCCGGAAGTAGGCGCTCAAGCTGGCGCGGGGATTGGCTCCGCCGGCGCCGAAAGTGATGTTGTGCCGCGGGTAGTGCGGTTGCGCCGCGGCGCAACCTGCCGCCATGGCCACAACGAACGCTGCCCTGACCACCATACCACACACCCTCCACGCCGCCCGCGTTTCACCTGCGAAACGCCTCCAGCGTCCAGAAGTCTTCGTTGGCGAAGCACCGACGCCGCAGAACATAGCAACAGCCGTCGTCGGCCCGCACGCGAAACCAGACGTCCTGGGGACCGTACCAGCGGTCCAGCACCTCGCGGACTTCGTACCACCGCTGCCCCAGCGAGAAGCGCAAGGGCCGCTCATCGGCTTTGTAGCCCGAATAGGTTTCCACGCGCAGCCGCAGCATCGCGCAACCCGTTGTGCCGGCGCTGCCTGGTGCGCCAACATTTCCAATTATCGCGCCTGTGGGGCGCCTCCCTGCACCCGCGTTGCTGCGTTAGTCTGGGAAAAAGGGGGCTCCGTCCGACCCCGGGGAACGCGGTATGGATGAGGCGATCCGGATCCGAGGCGCGAGGGTCCACAACCTCAAGAACATTTCCCTGGACATTCCGCACAACCGGCTCACGGTGGTGACCGGCGTGTCGGGTTCGGGCAAATCGTCGCTGGTGTTCGACACCATTTACGCCGAGGGACAGCGCCGTTACGTGGAATCGCTGTCGGCCTACGCGCGCCAGTTCCTCGAGCGGATGGAGAAGCCCGATGTGGACGAGATCGCAGGCATCAGCCCCCCGGTGGCGATCCGGCAAAAAAACATGACGCGCAACCCGCGCTCCACGGTGGCCACCGCCACCGAGCTCTACGATTACCTGCGCCTGCTGTGGGCGCGCGCCGGTCACACCTACTGTCCCGAATGCGGCGGCCGCGTCCAGCCTGACACGGTGGACCAGGTAGCCGAGCGGATGCTGTCCGAACCGGCTGGCTCGCGCTGGTACGTGCTGTTCCCTGCCCGCTTGCCTGCCGAGCCCGCGGGCCAGCGCGGGGCCAGCCAGGCCATCCGCGACCAGCTTTTCGAACTGCGCCGCAAAGGATTCAACCGCCTCTATCAACAAGGCCGCATGTTCGAATTCTCCACCCCCGAGTCACTGCTCGACATTGATTTTTCCCAGCCGCTGTTCGTGCTGGTGGATCGCCTGGTGCTCGGTCCCGAGGTGCGCGGGCGCCTGGTGGACGCGGTGGAAATCGGCTACCGGGAGGCGGGTGAAATCGTTTTCGAGCGCGCTGGGACGGATCCGCCCCAGCGGCTGCGTTTCAGCGAGCGCTACGCCTGCAAGCAGTGTGACCGCGAGTTCCTGCGTCCCGAGCCGCAATTGTTCAGCTTCAACAGCCCCATGGGCGCCTGCCCTCACTGCCAGGGGTTCGGCAACACCATCGGTTACGACGAGGACCTGGTGGTTCCCGACAAGAGCCTTTCGCTCGAGCAAGGCGCCATCGAGCCGTGGACCAAGCCGCAGTTCGACTGGTGCCTGGACGAGCTGCGCAGTCACGCGCGCGGGCGGGTGCGCTTCGACGTGCCCTATGCCGAACTCACCCGCGAGGAGCGCGACTTCATCTGGAACGGCAGCGGCCGCTACGGGGGCCTGCTCGGCTTCTTCCGCTGGCTGGAAACCAAGAAATACAAGGTCCACGTGCGCGTCTTCCTCAGCCGCTACCGCGGCTACACGCTGTGCCCGGAATGCGGCGGCTCGCGCCTGCGCAAGGAGGCGCTTTACGTGCGCGTGGGCGGCCGCACCCTGGCCCAAGTGGTGCGCATGAACATCGCCCAGGCCAAGGCGTTCTTCGACCAGCTCGAGCTGGGACCGGAAGAAAGGGTGGTGGCCGCGCGCATCCTGGAGGAAATCCGCCAGCGCCTGAAGTTTCTCAATGACGTAGGCCTGGACTACATCACGCTCGACCGGCTCTCCTCCACGCTTTCCGGCGGCGAGGCCCAGCGCATCCAACTGGCGACTTGCCTGGGATCGCGGCTGGTCGGCGCCTGTTATGTGCTCGACGAGCCGTCCGTCGGCCTCCATAGCCGCGACACGGAACGCCTCATCCGCATCCTTTACGAGCTGCGGGACCTGGGGAACACGGTAGTGGTGGTCGAACACGATGCGGAGCTGATCCGCGCCGCCGACTACGTGGTGGATCTCGGGCCCGGCGCAGGGGAGCGCGGCGGCCAAGTCGTCTTCGCCGGACCTTTCCACCAGCTGATGGCCAACGGCGTGCAGTCGCTCACCGCGTCCTATCTGCGTGGCGAGCGGCGCGTCAGCCCGCCGCGCCCGCGCCGGCCAGTGAAGCCCGGCCGGGTGCTGAGATTCTATGGCGCGGCCGTCCACAATCTCAAGAACATCGACGTTGCCGTGCCGCTGGACATGATCGTGGCCGTCACCGGCGTCTCGGGATCGGGCAAGTCCACGCTGGTCTATGACGTGATCTACCGCTCGCTCCAGGCGCTGCGCAAAGCAGGCCCGCTGGAGGAAGAGGAGCCGCGCGAGAACGTGCCCTCGCGCCTGGCCTGCCGCCGCGTCGAAGGCGCCGAACTGATACGCCAGGCCATCATGGTGGACCAGTCGCCCATCGGGCGCACGCCCCGCTCCAACCCCATCACCTACATCAAGGGCTTCGACATCATCCGCGAGCTGTTCGCCTCCACGCCGGAAGCCATGCGCCGCGGCTACAGTCCGGGCCATTTCTCCTTCAACGTGCCGGGAGGACGCTGCGAGGCCTGCCAGGGCGACGGAGTGGTCACGGTCCAGATGCAGTTCCTGGCCGACGTCGAGCTGGTGTGCGATGAGTGCAAGGGGACGCGCTACAAGAGCAGCATCCTCGAGGTGCGCTACCGCGGCCTCAACATCCACGAGGTGCTCCAGCTCACGGTAGACGAGGCCATCCGCTTCTTCGCCGATTCGCCCCGGCTGGTGGCCAAACTGAAGATTCTTTCCGAAGTGGGGCTGGGCTACTTGAGGCTGGGCCAACCGGCAACCACACTTTCCGGCGGCGAGGCCCAGCGAGTCAAGCTCGCTGCCCATCTGGCGCAAGCCACCTGCCAGGACGCGCTCTACATCTTCGATGAGCCCACTACCGGGCTTCATTACGACGACATCGCGCGCCTGCTCGATGCCTTCCAGCGCCTGGTCCACAGCGGGGGCAGCTTGCTGGTGATCGAGCACAACCTGGAAGTGATCCGCAACGCTGACTGGATCCTTGACCTGGGACCCGAGGGCGGCGACGCCGGCGGTCGCATCGTCGCGCAGGGTCCGCCCGAGACCATCGCAGCCTGCCCCGAATCCCACACTGGCCGCTACCTGCGCCCGCTTCTCGAGCGCAGCGGCGGCCACGCGCGGGTCGCGGGCTAGCCCGGCCGCCCTAACCCATTCCCCGCTGCCTGCCCCATCATTCGGTCCCCATCGCGCGGATCCTCGCCTTCTCCTGCTCGCCGAGCGGGGTAAAGGAGCTCGCGATGCGGACGCTTTCCTCGACATGCGAGACCTCGGTTATCCCCACCACGGCGGTGGGGACGAGGTGGCTTAAGCCGTAACGCAACACTCGCTCGGCTGTGTAACCCCGCTTGACGAGCTCGCCGCGAGCG
>JBMFPL010000076.1:0-11762 GCA_049969115.1 Bryobacteraceae bacterium
CGCCGCGGAAGACCAGTTGCGGCAGCAGGGAAGCGCGGGCCGCCGCCTTCTGGTTAGCCGCAAGCCGCACGGCAAGATCGGCCTGGCGGATTTCGGGCCTCTGCTCGACCGCCGCCTTTTCCAACTCGGCCAGCAAGACTTCAGGCAGCTTCGCCGGCTCCAGCGGCGTGGCCAGATCGTGCGCCGTATCGAGCGGCAGTCCCAGGGTGTCGTTCAAGGCGGCTCGGGCCACTTCCAGGTCCGCCTGTCGCCGGATGAGCTGCTCGCGCATGGCCGCCACGTGCACTTGCAGCGATAGCACGTCAGCGTCGGTGATCAGCCCTGCACCGCGCATGGCACGGGCGCGCGCCAGATCCGCCTCCGCCGAGCGCAGCGCTTCTTCCGCAGTCTTGACCGACTCGGCCGCCAGCACCGCGCCGAAATACGTGCGCACTACCTGCGCGATCACGTTCTGTTCCGCCCGCCTTGCGTCCTCGCCCGCCAGGCTCCGGCCCAGCTCGGCGGCCCGCACCGCCATCCGTGTCTGCCCCGCATCGTAGACCGGCTGCTCGAGCACGAGCTGCGACTGGAAGTTGTTCAGAAAATCGGGCCGGTTCAGCGTGGGGAGGGCGAAATTGCGCTCGCTGAAGCGCGCTTGCGTCAAAAGCGAGCTGAACACGTAAACCGGATTGTTGCCTCGCAGGAAGAATTCCGAATAGTTGAGCTTGGGCAGATAGCCGCTGCGCGCGGCCGCGATGCGCGTCGCAGCCGCCGAAACCCCGCTGTGCGCGGCCTGCAACTGGGGATTCTGCCGCAGCGCCATCCCGACCGCCTCCTTCAACGACAGCGGGGACTGGGCCCAGACCGGCAGCGTCCAGATCAACAGCGCGACGATAGCTCGCATGCTCTCTCCGCAAGGGCGTTCACATCCCTAGAGATGCGACGGCCCGGCACAGGTGACGGGACTGGCCGGCGCGCCCTCGGCTACAATGGCAGCGAGAAGGCAGTTTGAGGGCGAGCGATACCCAGCAGCAGGAGATCGAGCTGGCGCGCCGGCTGATGGCGGGCGAGCCCGGCGCATTCGAGCGTTTCGTCGAGGTCTTCCGTAACAAGCTCTTCCAATACAGCCTGCTGGTGTGCGGCCATCATGAGGATGCCGAAGAGGTAGCGCAGGACGCACTTTTCAAGGTCTTCGAGAAACTCGACCAGCTCCGCGAACCCGAACGCATCCGCCCTTGGGTCTTCCGCATCGCGCGCAATGCCTGCCTGATGAAGCGCCGCAAGAGCGTCTTCGCTCCGGAACGCGAAATTTCCCTCGATGAGCTGATGCCCCAGCCAGGCGAGGATGGCGGCCAGCGCAAACTGCAGCTGGCCGACTGGTCGGCGCTGCCCGAAGTTCAGGCGCTGCGCGCGGAATTGCAGCGCGTGGTGCGCCAGGCCATCGAAGAGTTGCCTGAAATTTACAAGACCGTACTGTTGTTGCGCGACATCGAGGGCCTCTCGACTGCCGAAACCGCCGAGGTGCTGGAGGTGAGCGACGAAGTGGTCAAGACGCGCTTGCACCGCGCGCGGCTGGCCATCCGGCAGAAACTGGACTGGTACCTCCGCTCCCGGGGCGGCTCGTCGCCCAAGGAAAAGGTGAACTGAAATGGCTTCCGGCTCGCATGCTCGCGCCGAGGAATGCCGGCAGATTTTCGCCCTGCTGTCGCAGTATCTGGACGCGGAGCTGCCGGCGGAAACCTGCGACCAGATCGAGGCGCATTTGAAGGACTGCCCTCCCTGCCTCGAGTTCCTGGACAGCCTTCGCAAGACGGTCGAACTGTGCCGCCGCTTCGAGCCCGGCGATCTTCCCGCCCCCCTGAGCGATGCGGTCCGAGGCGAGCTCAAGCAGCTTTACCAAGAAGCGCTCAAAGCGCGCCAGGCCCGGGAGCAATCCTGACACCGGGCGGCCCCACGCACCAGCGGGATCGGCTTGCTATCATAAAAAGGTTGAGCCGGGCGCGCTGGCGCCCGCCCTCTCCCTCACTGCGAACCACGAGCGCTGAAAACGAGGAGAACGCACGCATGCCAGTGAAAGTCGGAATCAACGGATTCGGCCGGATCGGGCGCAATGTCTTGCGCGCCGGTCTGAACGACCCTGACATCGAGTGGGTCGCCGCAAACGATCTCACCGATACTAAGACCCTGGCGCACCTGTTGAAGTACGACTCGGTGCTCGGGCCCCTGAAGGCCTCGGTGAAGGCGGAAGGCGACTACATTGTCGTGGACGGCAAGCAGATCCGCGTCTTCGCCATCAAGGATCCTGCCGAGCTGCCCTGGGAGTCGCTGGGCGTCGAAATTGTCATCGAGTCCACGGGCAAATTCACCGACGCCACCCAGGCCAAAAAGCACCTGCGGGGCACGGTGAAAAAGGTCATCATCTCGGCGCCGGCCAAGAACGAAGACGTCACCATCGTGCTGGGCGTCAACGAGCACATGTACGACCCGGCCAGGCACCACATCATCTCCAACGCCTCCTGCACCACGAATTGCCTGGCGCCGGTGGCCAAGGTGGTCCACGAGAATTTCCGCATCCTGAAAGGCTCGATGACCACCATCCACAGTTACACCAACGACCAGAACGTGCTCGATTTCCCGCACAAGGATCTGCGCCGTGCCCGCGCCGCCGCCATCAACATGATCCCCACCACCACGGGCGCAGCCAAGGCCATCGGTCTGGTCATCCCCGAGTTGAAGGGCAAGCTGGACGGGCTGGCCATCCGCGTGCCCACTCCCAACGTCTCCATCGTGGACCTGGTGGCGCTGGTCGAGAAAAACACCACTGCCGAGGAGGTGAACGCCGCGCTGAAGGCCGCCGCACAAGGGCCGCTCAAGGGCATCCTCGACTACACCGAGGATCCGGTGGTCTCGACCGACCTGATGCAGCACCCGGCCAGCTCGATCGTGGACGCCGCCCTGACCAAGGTTCTCGACGGCAATCTGGTCAAAGTGATGGCCTGGTACGACAACGAGTGGGGTTACTCGCTGCGTATCGTGGACCTGATCAAGTTCCTGGTCCGCAAAGGCCTGTAAACCTCCCCTCCCAACCCCTGCCGAGCGCGCCCGGCCCCCGCCAGCTGGGCGCGCACCCCTTTTTGCTTTTTCGCCCCGCCGGGCAAGTTGCTGGCGCGGTCCGTCTGCGTCAGGGAGTGGGTCTTTTTCGTTTTTCGGCCTCCGCCGAGGAGCTTCCTGTCCCACCCTGCCGTATCCTCAGGGGAGGAGAACGCCGTCCATGTACTGCACGCAATGTGGGTTGCAACTCGATGATGCCGATCTTTACTGCGCACGCTGCGGCCACCCCACGCGGCCCGACCTGGTCCGGCCTGCCGCCAGTCCCCGCCGCCTGGTGCGTGTCATCCGGGGCAAGAAGCTGGGCGGTGTCTGCGCAGGCTTCGCCCGCTATCTCGACATGGACGTGACGCTCATGCGCATCCTCTGGCTGGCGCTGCTGCTGGTCTCTGGCGGCATCGTCGGCTTGGTCTACCTCGGCGCATGGATCATCATGCCCCGCGAAGATGAGCCGGGGGGATGAAATGCGGCCAGGCCCCGTGATCTTGTAAACTACTGCGGCGGAGCGCAGCGATGAACGAGCAGCGATTGCTGTCCCGCCGGCAATGGATGACTTCGGCGGCAGGCGCCATACTCGCCCCGCTGGTGCGCGGCGCGGCGTGCCCGCCCAATGTGCTCTTCATCGCTTCCGATGACCTGAACACCTGCCTGAGCTGTTAAGGGCACCCGCTGGTGCGGACGCCCAACCTGGACCGCATCGCCGCCCGGGGCGTGCGATTTGCGCGCGCTTACTGCCAGTACCCGCTGTGCAACCCCTCGCGCGCCTCCCTGATGACCGGCCTGGCGCCCGACACCACCACGGTCTACGAGAACCAGCGCCATTTCCGGCAGGCCATCCCCGACGTCGTCACGCTCGGGCAACTGTTCCAAAAAAACGGCTACTTCAGCGCCCGCGTGGGCAAGATCTTCCACTATGGCGTACCCGGCCAGATCGGCACCGACGGCCTGGACGACAAACCCACCTGGAACCGTGTGGTTAACCCTTGCGACGTGGATCACACCAAAGAGGAATCCCTCCTCACCAACTACACGCCCAAGCGCGGCCTCGGTTCGGCGGTCTGCTTCTACGCCTCGCCCGCCCGCGACGAAGAGCACACCGACGGCATGGTGGCTCTGGAGACCATCCGGCTGATGGAAGAGCACCGCAACGATCCCTGGTTTGTGGCCGCCGGTTTCTACCGTCCCCACGTGCCCTGGATCGCGCCGGTCAAATATTTCGACCAGTACCCGCTCAAGCGCGTCCAGCTCATAGCTTTCCGTGAAGACGAAATGCGCATCGCTCCCGAGCTGGCGTATTTCACGCGCCCGGCTCACTGGGGCATGAACGAGCAGCAACGGCGCGAGGCCATGCGCGCCTACTACGCTTCCATCTCCTTCATGGATGCCCAGGCAGGCAAGCTGCTGGAAGCCTTGGAGCGGCTGGGCCTGATGGAGAACACGATCATCGTCTTCTGGAGCGATCACGGCTACCAGCTCGGCGAGCACGGGCAGTGGATGAAGCAGACGCTGTTCGAAGCCGCCACCCGCGTGCCGCTGATTTTCAGCGGTCCGGGCGTGACCGCGCGCGGCCGCACTTGCCCGCGCACGGTGGAGCTGCTCGATCTCTATCCCACGCTCGCCAGCCTTTGCGCCCTGCGCGATGCGCCGCGCGGCCTGCACGGCGCCAGTCTCGTCCCGCTGCTGAACAATCCCGACGCGCCCTGGTCGAAGCCGGCCATCACTCAGGTCCGCCGCGTCACTGCTGAGAAGGCCGTGATGGGATACACGATCCGCACCGAACGTCACCGCTACACTTTCTGGGACGAGGGTCGCCTGGGCGAGGAGCTTTACGATTACCGGAAAGACCCGCGCGAGCTGGTCAACCTGGCCGGCTCGTCCCAGGCGGCGCGGCTGAAACACGCGCTCCGCAACCAGCTCGTCTCGCTGCTGCGGGCGCGTGCCAGCAAGCCGTCGAGCTGAAGCGCCGGGCTGCCCGCCGCATCCGGATACACTGGATGGTTACCACCATGCGGCGGACAATTGTCTTCCTGGCGGCCGCGCTGGCAGCGGCCCAGACCCACGAGATTTCCGGCGAGCGCATCCGTGCCCATGCCCGCTTCCTCTCGCACGATCTCACCGAAGGACGTGGCATCGGCACCCGCGGCGAGATCGTCACCACCGAGTACCTGGCCACCCAGTTCGCTCTGATGGGAGCAAAGCCCGGGGGTCCGGATGGAAGCTGGTTCCAGACCGTTCCTCTGGTGGGCGTCCAGACCTTGCCGCAGGCCCAGCTCTCGGCACACGGCCGCGGCCGCTCGCTGAACTTCAAGTGGCTGGACGAGTTCGTCGGCAGCAGCCTCCGCCAGCGCCCGCTTGAGCAGTTCGAGGCGGAAGCGGTTTTCGTGGGGCATGGCATCGTGGCGCCCGAATACGGCTGGGACGACTTCAAGGGCGCGGACGTGCGCGGCAAGATCTTGGTGCTGTTCACCAACGAGCCGCCTTCGGACGACCCGAAGTTCTTCGGCGGCCGCGCACTGACTTATTACGGACGCTGGACCTACAAATTCGAACAGGCTCTCCGCGCCGGCGCGCTGGGCGCCCTCATCATTCACACCAACGCTACCGCGGGGTACCCCTGGAGCGTGGTGCGTGGATCGTGGGGCCGCGAGCAGCCATTCGTGGAACTCGCCCCGGGAGAGAAGGCCCTGGCGCTTGCAGGATGGTTGAGCGAAGCGGCGGGGGAGAAGCTGCTGGCCCTCTCCGGCCACAGCCTAGCCAGCTTGCTCAAGGCGGCCCAATCCCGTGAGTTCCGTCCCATGGCCCTGGGAGTCCGCCTGCGCGGCCGGTTCCCCGCGAAGATCCGCCGCATCCACACGCGCAACGTGATCGCCCGGATCGAAGGCAGCGACCCCGAACTGAAATCGGAGGCCGTCCTATTCACGGCGCACTGGGATCATCTGGGCATCGGCGAACCGGTCAACGGCGACGCCATTTACAACGGGGCGGTGGACAACGCCACCGGCTGCGGCATCTTGCTGGAAATGGCGCGCGCCTGGGCCGCGCTGGAACAGAAGCCGAGGCGCTCGGCTCTGTTCATCGCGGTCACCGGCGAAGAGGGCGGCCTGCGCGGCTCGGAGTATTACGCCAGCCATGCGGTCGTTCCGCCAGGCAGAACGGCCCTAGCGCTCAACTTCGACGCCTTCCATCCCCTGGGATTGATCCGCAGCGTGGTGACGCCCGGCGCCGAGCGCACCACATTGTACCCCGTGGTCGAAGAGGTGGCGCGCCGCACGCAACTGGAGATCAAACCCGACCCCCATCCCGAACAAGGCGGCTACTATCGCTCGGATCACTTCCCACTGGCGAAAGCCGGGATCCCTGCTTTCTCGGTGCACCAAGGCGGCGATTTCGCTGGCAAACCAGCGGACTTCGCCGAACAGCTCTTCCGCGAGTTCAACAGCAAGCATTACCACCAGCCCTCGGACGAGTTCCGCGAGGACTGGGATTTCGCGGGACTCGAGCAAATCGCTCGTTTCGGGTTTCTGCTCGGGCTGGAAGCGGCCAATCTGGACAACCTCCCGCACTGGAAGCCGGGCGAGGAGTTCTTCGCGGCGCGCGAAAAAAGCCTGGCCGTGCGTTGAAGCTCAGCCCAGGCGCAGCACTTCCTGCTCGGCCGCCGGCGTCACTCCCCGGTAGGCCACGCGCAAGAACGGCGGCGCCAGCAGCGTGGTGCAGACGGCCATGAAGACGGCCACTCCGTAGACGTGCGGCGAGATGACCCCCATGGAAAGCCCGATCTGCGCTACCACCATTCCCACCTCGCCGCGCGGCATCATTCCCAGCCCCACGCGCAGCATGTTGCGCCAGCCAAGCTTCCACGCGCCCAGGCCGCACCCAATCAGTTTGGAGACAATGGCCGCCGCCAGGATCACCAGCGCCAGGAGCAGGATGGAAGGATTGGTAAAACCGCGGACGTCCAGGTGCATCCCGATGCCGGCCAGGAAAAACGGCACCAACAACTCGGTAACGCCCTGCGCCAGGTGTTCCACCCGGGGATCCACCGTTTCCGACAAGGCCATGCCTGCCAGGAAAGCGCCGACGATGGCCGCCACCCCCACGTGCTCGGCCAGAAAAGCGAGAGCAAACAGCACCACCATGGCCAACGCGAAGTAAGCTTCGCTGACGCGCAAGCGGGCATGCGCGCGGGACACCGCCCGGCCCACCGTCTGGCCTCCCCACTTGGCCACCACGAAGACGAAGCCCAAGGCCAGCCCGGCGGTCACCACCAGTCCTGCCACGTTGACCTTGCCCCGAGCCACGCTGGAAACCATGGCCAGCACGAGCAGGCCCAGCACATCGTCAATCACCGCCGCCGCCAGGATCGTGCGGCTGGCTACCTCGTTGAGCAATCCCTTGGTGGCCAGCACCTGCGCCGTGATGCCCACGCTGGTGGCCACCATCGCGGCACCCATGAAAATGGCCTCCACTTGGGGCTCGCCCCATGCCAGCAAAATGCCCCAGCCCATGAAAAATGGCGCCACTACCCCCAGCACCGCCACCAGCGTGGCCGTCGGGCCCACGCGCAACAGTTCGGAAGCCTTGACTTCCAGCCCGACGCGGAACAGAAGGAACATCACCCCGAGGTCGGCCAGCGCGCGCAAAAAGTCGTTGGGGGCCATCCATCCCAACACGCCCGGCCCGATGATCACGCCCGCCAGAATCTCGCCCACGATGCCGGGCTGGTTAAAGCGCTCGAAAAGTTCCGCCAGCAGCTTGGCGCTGCCGAACACCACGAGCATGGCCAGGGGCAAGCTCGGCGCGCCGGGCGTGGCGGCTAACCAGAGCGCCAGCGCGGATGCCAGCAACAAAGCTCCCGTCACCTTTTCCTCCCCTCCGTTTTGGGGCACTTTCTGTTTCAGATCGACTTCGAGACTGGGCGAGTCCAGGGCGCTGCGCAAGGCGCGCCGGATCAACTCCTCGCCCACCGGGTCCAGCGGCCCCGGGCTCTCATATCTCATAACGGATGCGCACCCGCGGCCCGCTATCCGTGAGCGCCAGCTCATAGCCGAGCAGCGGCACGATAGCGGCCGGCCAGGCGCTCTCCACCGCGCGTCGCAGGCGCGCAAACCATTCAGCCTGCACGCTGCCCAGGTCCGGCCGGGTCACCGGCTGGGGCACGGGCGCACGCAGGCGTTCGCGCAATAGGGCCAGCTCCTCCTCGCCCGCCACTTTCCGCACCACCACCTCGGCGTCCTTGCCGGTACGTTTCATGATGAGCGCTCGGGCCTGCTCGATTCGCGCGGGGTCCACGTTCTCGGTTACCACCAGGCTCACCCATATTTGCGAAGGCGAATATCGCACCTGCTCGCTGACCAAGCTTTCCGGGGCTGCCAGTCGCTGGATCGCCTCACGGGCCGCCGACTGCACAATGGTCTCGTCACGGACCTGCATCAGCCCGTTGCGCAGCGGGACGTAGAGCACCAGGAGGCTCACCGCCAGCACGAGCACGCGCCAGCGCAGCTTGCCGATCGCAGCCACCGCTCCCATCAGCGCGGTCCGGCGCAGGAGCCAGTAAAGGGGATCCCGCCCGGCGTGCTCGCGGATGTTGCGCTCCACTTCTTCGCGAACTTCCGGCGCGTGCAAGCGGATGGCGTAAAAGACCACGAATGCGCTGGCCACGATGGCCGCCAGGTTTGGTGAGAAACAGCAGGCTGGCGCCCGAGATGATGTCCCCCTGGAAGCCGCTGCCCACCCCGAAGCCCACCGTGTACAAGGGCGGCATCAAGGCCACGGCGATGGCCACCCCCGGCAGCGCGGTCACGGCGCCAGCGCCCGGGCTTCGCGCAACGACTAGGGAGCCGACCAAGCCGGAAAACAGGGCCACGCCCAGATCCAGTAGGTTCGGCTGCGTGCGGTTGAGGATCTCGGCGGTAGCGGCGTGGAAAGGCAGCAGCCAGACCAGGAAGGCGGCAAACAGCACCGCGCCCGCGACGCTCACGACGAGATTGAGCGCTGCCCTCACTCCCAGATAGAGGTCCGCCGCGGCGAATCCGAGGCCCGCCGCCATGATCGGCTCCATCAGGGGAGAGATCAGCATCGCGCCGATGACCACAACGGGGCTGTTCAAAACCAGCCCGAAGGTGGCGATGCCCGCCGAAAACACCAGCTCCAGCCAGTAGTTCAGGCTTCCGAGCTCGGTCGCCTCGAAGATCTGCGCGTCGACACGCCGCTTGTCCGCAGCGGTGATTCCCAACAGCTTCTCGAGATGGACGGCGTGGCGCCCGGCGGGCATAGCTTCATTCTACCCGCCGGATTGCTCGGCGACCCTCTCCAGCAGATCAAAGAATTCCGGGAAAGAAACGGCGGCGGCTTCAGCCCCGTGGATGCGCGACTCTCCCTCGGCCGCGAGCGCGGCCACAGCGCAAGCCATGGCGATGCGGTGGTCTCCGAAGGACTCCAACTCGGCCGCCCGGAAGCGCTGGCCGCCCGGCACGCGCAGGCCGTCCGGCGCGGTCTCGACTTCGATGCCCATGCGGCGGAGGTTCTCCGCCACCGTGGCGATGCGGTCGCTCTCCTTGATCCGCAGCTCCGCGGCATCGCGCACCGCCAGTCCCTGCTCGCTGGCCGCACCCAGAACCGCCAGCACCGGGATCTCGTCAATCAATGCGGCGGTCAGGGCGCCTTCGATCACGCCGCCGCGCAACCGCGAATGCCTGACCAGCACATCGCCCGCCGGCTCGCCCGCTCGCCGCTCGATGCGCAACACGCGGATCTGAGCGCCTTGGGAAACCAAAAAGTCCAGCAGTGCGGCGCGGGTGGGATTCAGCCCCACGTCCTCGATGACCAGCTCGGAGCCGGGCACCAGCAGTGCGGCGGCGATGAAAAAGGCTGCCGAAGAAAGATCACCGGGAACCTGCAACTCTCGCCCCTGAAGGCGGGGCTTGCCCGCCACCGAGATCCTGCGCCCCTCGACGCACACTTCGGCCCCGAATTCGCGCAGGGCGATTTCGGTGTGATCGCGCGTGCGCACCGGTTCGATCACCGCCGTCGTCCCGTCCGCGTAAAGGCCGGCGAACAGAACGCACGTCTTCACCTGCGCGCTGGCCACCGGGAGCTGGTACTCGATGGCGCGCAGACGGCCTCCCTGAACCTCCAGGGGAGGATACCGCCCTTCCCGCGCCTGCACCGTGGCGCCCATTTGCTCGAGCGGGTGGATGATGCGGTCCATGGGCCGGCGCGAGAGCGACTCGTCTCCCGCGATCACGCTGCGGAAGGGCTGCCCGGCGAGAATGCCCGCCAGCATGCGGATGGTCGAGCCGGAATTGCCCGCATCCAGCGTGACCGCCGGCTCGCGCAAACCATTCAGCCCCGCGCCGTGGATGACGACTTCGCCCGGCCGTCGTTCGATGACCACCCCGAGCGCTTCGAGCGCCCCGAGCGTGGAGGCGCAATCGGCCCCGCTCGAGTAATTGCGGATGCGCGTCACGCCGTCGGCGATGGCGCCCAGCATCGCGTAGCGGTGCGAGATGGATTTGTCGCCGGGCAGTCGCGACGAACCGCTCAGGCGCGTGGCGGGACGGACGGTCTTGGTCATGCGGAAAGACCATTGTAACGGCCGTCTCTCAGTCAATGTAATGAGGGCCGGAATTCTTGACCATCACGACGCGTCCCCCGCGTTCGACGGCCTGAATGCGGAAGCTGACCGCGCGAACATGGTCGCGCATCTGCCAGCGAAATTCGGCTTCCTCGCCCGGATGGAGCGGATCGGACTCGATGGTACCCCTTTGCCGAGTGACCACGCTGCCGTCGGTGGTCTCGAACTCGAAGACCAGCTCCAAGCCCTCCAGGGGCCGCGCCGCGAGATTGCGCAGCTTGCCGTCAATCGTGACCAGGCCCTCGGTCCGGTGGGCTGCCAGCTCCACAATGACGATCGCCGTCGGGGGCGGCGGGGACTTGCGCTTTTGCGGCAGCGCGAAGCACAATGTGGCGAGCGCCAGGAGCGCGAGCGCTGCCCGGCGCACCCGCGGACACCCCCCGGAGGTCCGCTCGGGTTCCATACCAATAAATCATTTCGCAGGAGGTCGCACTTGGTCAACCGCAGGCAATGGATTCTCAGCGCCGCAGGATTACCGGCCCTGCGCGCTCTGGCGGCCCCGCCGCGCAACGTGGTCATCGCCAGCGCCAACGGGCTGCGCGCCTGCACGCGCGCCATGGAGATCCTGCAATCCGGCGGCGACACCCTGGATGCCGTCATCGCCGGCGTCAACATCGTCGAGGAAGACCCTGAAGACAACTCGGTCGGCTACGGCGGTCTCCCCAACGAAGACGGCGTGGTGGAGCTCGACGCGAGCGTCATGCACGGCCCCACGCGCCGCTGTGGGGCCGTGGCCGCCCTGCGCAACATCAAGACCCCATCCAAGGTGGCGCGCCTGGTCATGGAGCGCACTGACCACGTGATGCTCGTGGGCGAGGGTGCCCTCCGGTTCGCCAAGGCGCACGGCTTCAAGGAGGAAGACCTGCTCACCGACAAGGCGCGGCTGGCCTGGCTGGTGTGGAAAGAATCGCTGCGCGACGCCCACGGCCACAGCAACTGGAGCGACGGCCTGGATGCCCCACTCAAGCCTAAAGCCTGGCTCAGGCAACGCTATCCGGGCGTGGAAGAGGAGACCTTAGCCTGGGCCTGGGAGGTCGCGACC